>CADCQK010000127.1 GCA_902803575.1 Oscillospiraceae bacterium | reverse complement strand
CGAAGATGCTCAGCGTGTGGCTCGCCAGAGCGCGGGCCGTCACGTGGAAGACGCCGGGCAGCAGTTCGCCCGCGATCTTGTACATGTTCGGGATCATCAGCAGCAGGCCCTGAGAGGCCGTGTAGGTGGCGGTGGGCGCGGCGGCGTTCAGAGAGCCGTGCACCGCACCGGCGGCACCGGACTCCGCCTGCATCTCCTGCACCTTCACCGTGGTGCCGAAAATGTTCTTCCGGCCGGCAGCGGACCACTGATCCACGAAGTCGGCCATGGGGCTCGACGGCGTGATCGGGTAGATGGCAGCTACCTCAGTAAACGCATAGGATACATGCGCGGCGGCGTTGTTGCCGTCCATTGTTTTCAGTTTTCTCGCCATGCAATTCATCTCCTGTTATAATAAGAATGACTGAATTCATCAGCGTTTTTACACGCTCGTCAATACTATATCACACCTTCGTTTTTTCGTAAAGTGAAAAACCATCGATTTTCAGGAAAATTCCAAAATAATTCTTGAAATTTGTTTATTATCTGGTTTAACTTCCTGCATTATGTCTACAAATCGAATCGGATCCCGTTGAATTTCAGAATGAAATCCTGTGAATCTTCTGAAATCTGTTTCTTCCCTCAAAACGCAGAAAACCTCGCCGCGAAATGCGGCGAGGTTTGAGATGTGATTCGGTTTGCTTATGCCTGAGCGGGAGCACCCTTCTTGTTCACGACGGAACGGATGACGAACAGCGTGCAGAGCGTGAGCACGGTGCCGATGAGGATGCAGGCCAAAGCGTTCTGCACGAAGCCGGCGATGATGTAGTTCACGAAGCAGATCACGCCGACGGTGGCAGCGTAGGGCAGCTGCGTGGAGACGTGGTTCACGTGGTTGCACATGGCGCCCGCGGAGGCCATGATCGTCGTATCGGAGATCGGAGAGCAGTGGTCGCCGAAGACCGCGCCGGCGAGGCAGGCGGACATGCCGATGTAGTACAGCTGGGTGCTGGGATCGCCGAAGACGGCGCCCACGATGGGGATTAGGATGCCGAAGGTGCCCCAGCTGGTGCCGGTGGAGAAGCTGAGCACGCAGGCGATGACGAAGATGATGGCGGGCAGCAGGTTGAAGAGACCGGCCGCGGCGCTCTCGGTGAGGCCGGCGACGAAGTACTTCGCGCCCAGGAGACCCGTGACGTTCTTCAGCGCGGTGGCCAGGGTCAGGATCGTGATGGCGGGGACCATGTTGATGAAGCCCGCGGGGATCGCTTCCATGGACTCCTTGAAGGAGACCAGGCGGCGGCACCAGTAGTAGACCAGGGTGATGATCAGGGTGATCAGGGTGCCCCAGGGCAGCGCCACAGTGGCGTCGGTCTCGGAGAAGGCGCCCTGGAACTGGTGGTAGAAGTCACCGCCGGCATCGTAGTAGCCGCCGGCATACAGCAGGCCGATGAAGCAGCAGACGATCAGCACGATCACAGGCAGCAGCAGGTCGATGACCTTGCCTCTGGGGTTGAACTTCTCCCCTTCCAGCGCCTTGTCCACACGGTCGCCGCTGGTGTAGAGGTCGCCGTTGAGGATGGCGTTCATCTCGTGCAGGCGCATGGGGCCGAAGTCGAACTTCATGAAGATGATGGCCACCACGAAAACGATGGACAGCAGCGAGTAGAAGTTATAGGGAATGGCCTTCACGAACAGGACGAAGCCCTGACCGTCCTCGGCATAGCTGGAGACGGCGGCGGCCCAGGAGCTCACCGGCGCGATCATGCAGATGGGGGCGGCGGTGGCGTCGATCAGGTAGGCCAGCTTGGCGCGGGAGACGTTGTGGCGGTCGGTGATGGGCAGCATGACGGAGCCCACGGTGAGACAGTTGAAATAGTCGTCCACGAAGATGAACACGCCCAGCAGGAAGGTGGCGAACATGGCGCCCACGCGGCTCTTGATGTTCTTCTCCGCCCAGCGGCCAAAGGCAGCCGAGCCGCCCGCCGCATTCACCAGTGCCACCAGGATGCCGAGGATCACCAGGAACATGAAGTTGCCCGCCAGATCCGTGATGGCCGGGACGATGGCTTCACCCAGGACACTG
>CADCQK010000126.1 GCA_902803575.1 Oscillospiraceae bacterium | reverse complement strand
TCCACGCCGATCAGGTGGGCCATGCCTTCCTCGGTGCCGCCGGTGACCACATAGCCGTGGGCCACCTTGGGTTCGTCCTGGGGCACGTCGGTTTCCAGCCGGACGTTCACCAGATTCAGCCACTCCTCCAGCTCGGTGAAGGTGATGGCGTAGTCGGCGCCTACGCTCTCATAGCCCTTGGTCTCCTCTTTCCTGGCGATGCAGGGGCTGATGTAAACCACGGTGGCACCGGGGCAGCGCTGGCGCAGCATCTGTGCGTGGGTCTGCATGGGGGAGAGCACCGGCGCCAGATAGGGCAGCGCCTCGGGGAAGTGCTTCTCGCAGTAGAGCACGATGGTGGGGCAGCCGGAGGTGATCACCGGCTTGCCGTCGGCCTGATGGGCCAGGATCTCCAGCTGACGATCCACCAGCTGGGCGCCCTCGGCGGTCTCATAGGCCTCAGCGAAGCCCAGATCCAGCAGCGCCTTGTGGATGCCGGAGAAGCCCGGCGTGTCGAAATATGCCAGATACGTGCTGTCCACGCTGGCGACCACCTGCTTGCCCTGGGCGATCAGCCGGCGGATGGTGTCCACATCGCTGTTGTCCTCTTTGGCGTGCTGGGGGCAGACCGCCACGCAGTTGCCGCAGAGAATGCACTCGCTGTGGATGATCTGCGGCTGGCCCTTGAACACGCGGATGGATTTCACCGGGCAGAAGCGCACGCATTTGTAGCAGTTTTTGCATTCATCTTCATGGAAATGCAGAATGTCCATAGTTTTCCTTCCTTTTCCTACCTTGCAGGGGTTTTGGGGCTGCGAATCTCTCTTTTCGCTCTATTTTATCAGTATAGCACAAAGCCCCTCAGGATTGCAATTACGTTTAAATAGAGACAATCACACCCGGAGCCGGGTGTGATTGTTGATATTTCATAGAAATTGGCGAAACGCGGTGGGGAGGGAGTAGCGCTCCAGCAGCTCTTCAGGAGTGGCCCAGACGAAGTTATCCGGGGCACACTCGCACTCGATCTCATAGCAGCGGAGTTTCCACTCGATGTGGGTGAAGATGTGACCGCCGTCTTTCATGCTCCGGAGCCGGAGCTCCCCCAGACCCAGCCCGGAGAGACGGACGCCGACTTCGGCTTCGCTGAGCAGCCCCTCGGTGTTGGGCAGCTGCCAGAGCCCCGCCAGCAGTCCGGTCTTCGGCCGCTGCTCCACGGCGGTGAGCTCCCCGCAGCGGAGCAGAAACAGGGTGTGTTCCTCCTGCCGGCGACCCCGCTTTGGGAGCCTTGCGGGCAGCTTCAGCATGGTGTTGTGCGCCTTTGCAAGACAGACGCTCCGAAGGGGGCAGTCCGCGCATTTCGGCGCGCCGTTTGGCACACAGACCGTGGCCCCCAGCTCCATCAGCGCCTGGGTGAAGTCGCCGCAGCGGCCCCTGGGATAGACCTGCGACAGCGCCTCGGAGAGCTCCTTTTTAAACTGCGGCGTATCCACCGGGCGGTCGTCCTCCAGGACCCGGGCGCAGACTCTCAGCACGTTGCCGTCCACGGCGGCAACTGGCTCGTCGAAGCAGATGCTGGCGATGGCTCCGGCGGTGTAGTCCCCGATCCCGGGGAGTTTTAAAAGCGCTTCTTTGGTTCTGGGAAACGCTCCGCCGTTGGCCGCGATCTCTTTGGCGCATTTGTGGAGGTTCCGGGCCCGGTTGTAGTAGCCGAGGCCCTCCCAGAGCTTCATCAGCTGCTCCTCCGGCAGATCCGAGAGCGCAAGCACGTCCGGCGCCGCCTGGAGGAAGCGGGCGTAGTACCCCTTCACCGCCTCCACCCGGGTCTGCTGGAGCATGATCTCCGAGAGCCAGACATGGTAGGGCTCCCGGTCCTTCCGCCAGGGCAAATCCCGCTGGTTTTCAGAAAACCAGTCCAGCAGCGGTGAGACGATTTGGCTTAATCGTTCAGTGTTCATTTTGACTCCTGAAAAAGTGAAATGAAAGCGTGCAAATTCTAGTTTATCGGGGAGTTGGATGGAGCAAAGCCTTCCCCTTGAGGGGAAGGTGGCACGGCGGGAAATAGCCGTGACGGATGAGGTGG
>CADCQK010000125.1 GCA_902803575.1 Oscillospiraceae bacterium | reverse complement strand
GTGCGCAGCCGCGTGACCCTCTGGAAGAGCGTCATGAAGTCCGCCATGCTGACCATCATCACGCTGCTGGCCCTCTCCATCGGCAGTTTGCTGGGCGGCACCGCCATCATCGAGAGCATCTTCATGTGGGACGGCGTCGGCAAATTGGCCGTGGACGCCATCACCATGCGCGACTATCCCATCATTCAGGCCTATGTGGTCTGGATGGCCATCATCTATGTCCTGGTGAACCTGATCACCGACCTGCTGTATCACGCCATGGACCCGAGAATCAGACTGGGGGTGGTGCAGGATTGAAGAAGGAACCGACTGTTCGTGTGCAGAAGCTGCGCCGTGACACCCTCAAGGCCAGGCTCATCCTCTTCAGCACCCTTGCGATTCTGCTGCTGCTTGCATCCATTTTTTGTGAGCAGCTCTGCCCCTACGATCCCTACGCGCAGGATCTGAGCATCGCCAAGATGGCCCCCAGCGCGGAGCATGTCTTCGGCACCGACCGCTACGGGCGCGACATGCTCTCCCGTGTCATCGTAGGCGCCAAGACCAGTATCTTTTCCACCCTGCTGCTGGTTGCCATCATCACCGTCATCGGCACCATCGTCGGCGTCTTTGCCGCATGGGTCGGCGGATGGACGGATACGATCCTCATGCGTATTTCCGACCTGTTCCTGGCGTTCCCCGGCCTGGTGTTTGCGCTGGCCGTGGCCGGCGTTCTGGGCGGCGGCCTGCATAACGCGATCATAGCCCTGGCTGCCATCTCGTGGCCGAAGTTTGCGCGAATCGCCCGAAGTCAGACGCTTGCACAAAAGGAGATGCCCTATTTCCGCGCCGCAAAGCTGGCCGGCGGCAGCTCCATGAAAATCATCGTGAAGCATGTGCTGCCCAACATCATGGGCCCGATCCTCGTCACTTCCATGCTGGACATCGGCACCATGATGATGGAGCTGGCAGGTCTTTCCTTCCTCGGCCTCGGGGCAAAGCCGCCCGCAGCCGAGTGGGGCAGCATGATCTCCGACACCCGCGGCCTGCTGCAGACCGCACCCTGGCTCACCTTCGCGCCTGGTCTCGCCATCTTCGTGTCCGTCATGATCTTCAACCTCCTCGGCGACACGGTGCGCGACTACCTCGATCCCAAAATGAGAGGAGGTCAGCGCGCATGAGCACATTATTGGAATATGACCGCGTAGATATTTCCTACAACGGAAAGCCTGCCGTGCAGGACATTTCCGTTACCCTCTCTGATGGGGAAATCCTCGGCATCGTCGGCGAGTCCGGCAGCGGCAAAAGTACGCTGATCAAGGCCGCCATGGGACTCCTTGGCCCGGCGGGCATGGTTACCCGCGGCGACATCTGGTACAAGGGTAAGAACCTGCCCGATTTAAAACCCGCCGAGATGCGCAAGCTCTGCGGCCCGGACTTCGGCATGATCTTCCAGAGCGCCGGCGCCAGCTTCTGTCCCATCCGCACCGTGGGCGCACAGCTCTACGAGAGCGTCATCGAGCACGAAAAGATCACCAAAGCGGAGTTCGAGGATCGTGCTTCTGAAATCCTCAGTAAAATCGGCTTCCTCGATCCGAAGCGGGTTCTGACAAGCTTCCCCTTCGAGCTCTCCGGCGGCATGCAGCAGCGTGTGGGCATCGCGTCGGCTATGCTCCTGCGCCCCAGCGTGCTCATGGCGGACGAGCCCACCAGTGCGCTGGACGTCCATGTCCAGAAGCAGGTGGTGGAGGAGATGCTGCTCATGCGCAAGGAGTATGGCGTCAGCATCATCATCGTCACCCACAACATTGGCGTGGTCGGCGCCATGGCGGACAACGTCCTCGTCATGCAGAAGGGCCGCGCCGTGGAGTACGGCGAGACCGACAAGATTCTCAACCATCCGGAGACGGATTACACCAAAACGCTGATGGCCGCCGTGCCGAGGCTGGAGAGGGGAGGCGCACACCATGGCTGAACCAATCCTGTCCATCAAGGATTTAACCAAAACCTTCAAGCTCCAGGGCAGGGAGGACGTCCACGCCGTGAAGGACGCCACCTTTGAACTGATGCCCGGCGAGTGCCTGGGCGTTATCGGTGAGTCCGGCAGCGGCAAGACCACGCTGGTGAACATGATTACGGGTCTTCTTCCGGCCACCTCCGGCACCGTCACGGTCGACGGTCTGGAAGTGACGAAATGCAAGGGGAAAGACCTGCGCAAAGCCTGGAAAAAGATGCAGGTGGTCTTCCAGACACCGACGGAGTCCTTTGATCCCCGCCGCACCCTGGGCGACGGCATCTGTGAGAGCATGCGCAACAACGGTATCTCCAAGGAAAATGCCCTCAAGCGGGCCGAGGAGCTTCTGGAGCTCTGCGGCCTGCCGAAGGAGTTTGTCAAACGCTATCCTCATGAGGTCAGCGGCGGCCAGTGCCAGAGAGCT
>CADCQK010000124.1 GCA_902803575.1 Oscillospiraceae bacterium | reverse complement strand
TCCTTGTTGCGGCAGCAGATCCAGCCGATGCGCATGCCGGGAGAGACGATCTTGGAGAAGGTGCCGAACATGCAGCACTGCTCGCCCAGATAGTAGCCGAAGCTCTTGCCGCCCTCACCGCTGAAGCGCAGCTCGCTGTAGGGGTTGTCCTCCAGCACCAGCAGGTTGGACTTCTTCAGGATCTCGGCGGCACGCTCGCGGACCTCCTTGGAATAGGTCAGGCCGGTGGGGTTCTGGAAGTTGGGGATGATGTAGATGAACTTGGCGTCGGGATTGGCGTCGATGGCAGCCTGCAGCTTGTCGCAATCGATGCCGTCGGCGTTGATGTCAACGGGGATGACCTGAGGGTCATACAGATGGAAGCTCTGCAGCGCCACCAGATAGGTGGGGTTCTCCACCAGAACCTTGTCGCCGGGATCGATCATGGCTCTGCCGATCATCTCCAGCGCCTGCTGGGAACCGTTGGTGATGATGATATCGTCCGCCTCGACATCGGTGACGCCCAGCACCTCATAGCGCTTGGCAGCCCACTGGCGCAGGGGCAGATAGCCCTGGGTGGAGCTGTACTGCAGCGCCACGGCGCCCTGCTCGCTGAGCACCTTCTGGGTGGCGGCTTCCATCTCCTTGACGGGGAAGGACACCGGGTTCGGCAGACCGCCGGCGAAGGAGATCACATCCTGGGACGCGGCAGCCGCCAGGATGGAGGCGGTGAACTCACCCTGAAAATCGGGCTTGGTGATGGTCTTGGAGAACTTGAGTTCCATGTGTTTTCGCTCCTTTTACTGTTTTCTCTCTGCTGGGGTAATGTACTGAATCATTATAACTTTCCTGCGCAAAAGAGTCAACAAAACTTTTCCATTTATTGTCGCAAAATTCCCATTCTTGGATAAATATACAAAAACAGCCTCCGGGTTTCCCCGAAGGCTGTTAACTTTTCTGATGGATTTTCAGCGCTTGAGGGTCTCGGCAAAGGCGGCATATTTCTCCACCTTGGCCTCCACATCGGCCTTGTCCGCACCCTGGGCCAGGATATAGATCTTGATCTTCGGCTCAGTGCCGGAGGGGCGCACGATAAAGGAGGTGCCGTCCTCCAGCTCGAAGTAGAGAACGTTGGAGCCCTTCATGGGAGTGTCCTCCACCTTGCCGAGGCCGGGGACCTTCACGGAGCCGTCCTTGTAGTCGCGCATCCGCAGCACGGCGGTGTCGGCGATCTTCTCCGGAGGAGTCTCGCGCAGCTCTGCCATGAGAGCGGCCATCTTCTCCAGACCGTCCAGACCCGGCATGACCAGATTCAGGGTCTTTTCGCCGAACTGGCCGTACTTCTCATAGAGGGCGTCCAGCGCGTCCGCCAGGGTCATGCCCTTCTCAAAGTAGTGGGCGGCCATCTCGGTGATCATCATGGAGGCGGTGACGGCGTCCTTGTCACGGACGTAGTCGCCCATCATATAGCCGTAGCTCTCCTCGAAGCCCATCAGGTACTGATAGGTTCCGCCGGCAGCGGCGTACTCCGCCAGCTTCTCAGCGATGAACTTGAAGCCAGTAAAGGTCTCGTCAAAGTGGACGCCGTTGTCCTCGCAGATCTTGCGGACCATCTTGGTGGAGACGATGGTGCTCAGGCCCGCGGCGTTCTTCGGCAGGGTGCCGTTGGCGCGTCTGGCGGTGATGACATAGTCCATCAGCAGACAGCCCATCTGGTTGCCGGTGATGGTGCGGTACTCGCCGTCGCTGCAGCGCACCATGACGCCAACGCGGTCGGAGTCGGGGTCGGTGCCGATGATCAGATCGCTGCCCACCTCTTTCGCCAGATCCACCGCCAGATAGAAGCCCTCGGGATTCTCCGGGTTGGGGCTCACCACCGTGGGGAAGTCGCCGTCCAGCACCATCTGCTCCTTGACCGGGATCACGTGCTTCACGCCCAGACGGTGCAGGGCTTCCGGCACCAGATGCCAGCCGCAGCCGTGGAACGGGGTGTAGACGATCTTGAAGTCGTCCGCCACCCGGCGCACGGCTTCGGGGTCGATGGCCATGGCCATAACTTCCTTCAAAAAGGCCTCATCGGTCTCCTCGCCCAGATACTCGATCAGGCCCTGCTGCACAGCGGCGTCGAAGGGCATCAGTTTGACGTCCTTAAATATGTTCAGCTTGGTCATCAGATCGGCGATGGCGGCGGCGTGCTGCGGCGGCAGCTGCGCGCCGTCGGCCCAGTAGACCTTGTAGCCGTTATACTCTTTCGGGTTGTGGCTGGCAGTGACATTGATGCCGGCCTGGGCGCCGTAGTGGATGACGGCGTAACTCAGCTCCGGGGTGGGACGCAGCGCATCGAACACACGGACGTGGATCCCGTTGGCGGCCATGACGGCGGCAGCCTCGTGGGCGAAGAGCTCAGAGTTATTGCGGCAGTCATAGCAGACCACAACACCCTTCTTGCAGGCTTCGGCGCCCTCGGCCTTGATGACCTCGGCGAAGGCCTGGGTGGCATGGCGGATCACGTGGACATTCATCCGACGCAGACCCACTGCCATCTCCCCGCGCAGACCGGCGGTGCCGAACTCCAGGGGGGCGAAAAAGCGGCTCTCGATTTCCTTCTCGTTGTTTTCAATGGCCTTGAGCTCTTCCCACTCGGCAGTGCTCAGAGCGGGGCTGTCCAACCAGCGCTGATATTCTTCCTTGTAATTCATGTCATTCCTCTCCTTCCGGATTGTCATTCGATTCAGGCGGTGCTTCCATGAGCGCTTTCGCCTCATCCAGCATCGTTTCAGGTACATAGATCTCGGTGCCGTAGCCGGACATGCCCAGCACCACCTTGCCGAATTCTCCGCTGTGGGGATACCGCTCCAGACAGGGGATGCTGTAGGCCTCCAGCAGGCCAACCAGCATGCGGTCTTCCATGTCCACCTGGCTGCATTTGGTCAGAAACGCAGGCGTGACCGGTTCACCCTCCGCCGTTTTCGGCCAGCGCTCCAGAAGATCGCTTCTGGAATCCCGGCCCCAGGTCAAATGCAGATCTCCGGGAACCGCGTCCGGGAACTCCGGATTGTATTTCTCCTTCATATGCCTCTCCTATTTGTGATATTGGGAACCATTTTGAATGGTGAACGCGCGGTAGATCTGCTCCATGAGCATCACTCTCGCCAGATGGTGCGGGAAGGTCATTTCCGACATGCTCAGACGCAGGGCGGATTGCTGCTTCACCCGCTCGTGGAGCCCGAAGGAGCCGCCCACGATGAAACAGATATGGCTGGTGCCGCTGAGCGTCAGCCGCTCCAGATACTCCGCCAGCTTTGGGCTGGACATGCCCTTCCCCTCCACGCAGAGGGTGATGACGGCGCTGCCCTTGGGGATCCGGCGGAGGATCTCCTCGGCTTCTCTGTTTAAGGCGGCGTCGATCTCCTTTTCCGAGGGCCGGTCTGAAAGACGCTGCTCCGGGATCTCCTGCAGGTCAAACCTGCAGAACGCACCCAGACGCTTGCGGTATTCCTCAAAGGCGGCGATATAGTGCTTTTCCTTCATTTTTCCCACGCAGAGGAGGGTCACAGCATACATGGCGCATAGGCTCCGATCTCCACCGTCAGGAATTCACGCTCCGGCGCACAGGCCACTGCGGGTCTGAGCACCTCCGGAAGGCAGGCCTCCAGATGACCGCAGACAGTCTCCAGCGCCTTGGACGGGGTATTGTTGTGGCGGCTCAAATGGCCGAGAATCAGCTGCTCGGTCCCGTTGGCCGCCAGGGTCGCCGCCAGCTGGGCCGCCGCGGCGTTGGATAGATGTCCGTGGTCGGACAAAATGCGCTTCTTCAAATACGGCGGATAGGGGCCGCGAAGCAGCATATCGATGTCGTGATTCGACTCGATCAGGGCGCAGCGTACACCGCAGAGCCCGTCGAGCACTTCCTCCGTCACCACACCAAGATCGGTGCAGAGGCCGAAGGCGTCCTCCTCCGTCTCGATCCGCCAGCCGCAGCTGTCGGCAGAGTCGTGGAGGGTCTGGATGGGTGTGATCTCAAATCCGTCCAGAGAAAACAGATGATCCACCGAATGGATCTGCGCTGCCCGTTCAGGCAGTATCCCGCTCAGACACAGGGCCACCGCCGGAAGGGCGTAGACCGGCGCCGCCGTCCGTTTGAGCAAAACGGCGAGACCGGAGATGTGGTCCGTGTGCTCATGGGTGATCAGAATGCCGCTGAGATTGCATGCATCCTCCCCCAATTGACTGAGTCCCTGGGTGATTCTTCTCGCAGAGATGCCCGCATCGATCAGCAGGCTGCCGGAGCTCGCCTGCACCAGGGTGCAGTTTCCGGTGGAGCCGCTGGCGAGGGTGGTGACCCTCATTCCGCGGCGGCTGCAGCGGGGGCCGCGTCCTTCACATGGGTGATGTCCGCGCCGAGGGCCTGCAGCTTGCCCACAAAATTCTCATAACCGCGCTCAATATAGTGGATGTCCACGATGCTGGTCTCGCCCTGGGCGCAGAGGCCCGCGATGACCATGGCGGCGCCGGCCCGCAGGTCGCAGGCCTTGACCTCCGCCGCTTTCAGCGCTTCCACGCCGTTGATGATGGCCACGCACCCGTCCACACTGACGTCCGCGCCCATCTTTCTGAGCTCGTTCATGTATTTGTAGCGGTTGTCATAGACCCCCTCGGTGACCATGCTGGTGCCGCCGGCGAGACACAGGGCCGTGCTCACCTGGGGCTGCATGTCCGTGGGGAAGCCCGGATAGGGCAGGGTTTTCACGCTCACGGGACGGAGTCTGCCGTTGGAGCGGACGAGGACGGAGTCCTCCCCTTCCACCACGGTGACGCCCATCTCACGGAGCTTGGCGCTGATGCACTCCAGATGTCTCGGGATCACATTCAGGATCCGCACCTCACCGCCGGCAGCGGCGCAGGCGGTCATATAGGTACCCGCCTCGATCTGGTCGGGGATGATGCTGTAGGTGCCGCCGTGGAGCCGGTCCACACCATACACCTTCACGGTGTCGGTGCCGGCGCCGCGGACGTCCGCGCCCATGGAGTTTAAGAAGTTCGCCAGATCCACGATGTGGGGCTCACGGGCCGCGTTCTCGATGATGGTGCGGCCGCGGCCTCTGGAGGCGGCGATGATGATGTTCATGGTGGCGCCCACGGAGACCTTGTCCAGATAGATCTTGGAGCCGTGGAGCATCCCGTCCGGCGTGTTGGCGTAGACGAAGCCGTCCTTGATCTCAACAGTTGCGCCCAGAGCGGTCATGCCCTTCACGTGCTGGTCAATGGGACGCAGGCCGAAGTTGCAGCCTCCGGGCATGGTGGTTTTCGCCATGCCGAACCGGCCCAGCATGGAGCCGATGAAGTAATAGGAGGCGCGGATCTTCTGCATGAGCTCATAGGGAGCGTCCACAAAGTGCACGTCCGTGGCGTCGATCTCAACCGTGGAACCGTCCAGCCGGTCCACCTTGGCGCCGAGACCCTCCAGAATGGTCAGCAGCATGTCCACGTCGCTGATCTGTGGAATGTTCTCCAGCCGGCAGACACCCTCCACCAGCAGGACCGCCGGTATGATCGCAACGGCAGCATTCTTAGCGCCGCTGATCGAAATTTCGCCCTGCAGCGGTTTCCCGCCGCGGATCACGTATTTATCCATAGTACACCCCTTGTACCGCGTCAAAGGCGATACTCGCTTCTCTATTTAAAATCAGGAAAAGAATCAATCAAGCTTAGAATGCCCAAATTGACCCATGATATTATATTATAGCATGTTCAGCCGGCAAATGCAATCTATTTATCCTTCCCTGAGGCTGATCAGATGCTCGATGCCCACAGTGAGACTGGAGGGAATTCCCAGGGCCTCGGCGCAGACCTTGTCCAGCTGCACCGGGTCGGCGCAGGCGTAAATGGTGCCTGCCGCCATCATCAGATGGGCGTGGGGTCTCATGTCACAGAGGGCCTTGGCGTACTCTGCGATTTTGCTCTGGACAGAGGCGTCGGTGACATCGAAATTCGGGTGGATGGCGCCGGTGGGGCAGATCCGCATGCAGCGGGAGCAGCCGGAACACTTCGGCGGGAAGATGGTGGCCTTGCCGTTTTCCTCCATTCTGGCGCCGCCGTGCTCACAGACGGTGGTGCACTGTTTGCAGCCGATGCATTTAGACTGATCCACCACAGGCTTGCCGGAGGTCTGCACCTCGGTCTTCCCCGCTCTGGAGGCGCAGCCGAAGCCCAGATCATAGATGACGCCGTAGTAGCCGCTCTCGTCCACCATGAGCTCCGTCACCGAAAGGATGGCGTCTGCGTCCAAAATGGCGCGGCCGAATTTCGCCGAGCGCAGCAGCTTCACGCCCTTTGCGGGGATCAGCTCATAGTCGGTGCCCTTCACGCCATCTGCCAGCACGCAGGGCGCGCCCGCACGGTCGTAGCCGTTGGCCGGTGCGAACCAGAGAGATTTCAGCGCGTCGCCGTAGCAGGGGGCAGTGTCCGCCAGAAAGGCCAGGCAGCCCTTCTCTCTCAGCGCGTCGCAGATCACCGGCAGGCAGGGCGGACATGGCTTCGTAAAGTCCACCTTCACGGCGATCACGCTGCCGCTCTCCATGGGAAGCCCCACGGTTTCCAAAAGCTTCAAAGCGCCGTCAACGTCCAGGTTCCCCGGCGCGGAAAAAAGTTGCATATTGTCCATGTTATCACTCCGATTATGTGATCAGCTTCTCAATGGCTTTGTTCAGTTCCTCAATGCTCTGCAGATCGCCGGACTCTACCGCGTCGGCGAGGCAGTGCTCCACGTGGTCCTGGAGGATGATCTTGGAGGTGTTGTTCAAAGCAGACCGCACGGCTGCCAGCTGGATCAGCACCTCGGTGCAGTCGCGCCCCTCCTCCACCATCCGCCGCACAGACTCCAGATGACCGATGGCCCGGCTGAGCCGGTTCAGGACGCTCTTGGTCTGGGTGTGGGAATGGGTATGGGTATGACTGTGCCCATCACCGTGGGTGTGGGTATATTCCGTCCCATCGGCCGCAATGTGGGTGTGGGTATGGGGATGGCTCTCCTCGTGGGTGTGGGTGTATTCCTTCCCGTCGGGGCCGATGTGGGTGTGTTCGTGATGTTCAGACAATGGTCTCACCCCGATTAAAGGTCGTCAAAGCTCACCAGCTCGTAAGTCTCGGTGCCGTCCTCGCTTTTGATGATCCGCAGACCGTTGCTGCCGTCCACGTTGAACATGTCCCCGCCCCAGTCATAGTCGTTGTAGGTGCGGAACCACTCCGCCAGAGAGGCCAGAGCCTTCTGGTCCGTGCGGTCCATCAGAACCGCGTCCACCAGATCTTCAAACTGCTCGTAAATCTTGCTCATGGTTCAGTCTCCTTTACACGTTGAAGCGGAACAGCGTCACGTCGCCGTCCTGCATGACATACTCTTTGCCCTCGGAGCGGACGAGGCCCTTTTCCTTGGCCGCCGCCATGGTGCCGCAGGCCTTCAGCGCGTCGAAGGCCACGATCTCGGCGCGGATGAAACCTCTTTCAAAATCAGAGTGGATCTTGCCCGCCGCCTGGGGCGCCTTGAAGCCTTTTTTAATCGTCCAGGCGCGGCACTCATCGCTGCCGCAGGTGAGGAAGCTGATGAGGCCCAAGAGGCTGTAGGAGCAGCGGATCAGACGATCCAGGCCGGACTCCTGAATGCCCAGCTCCTCCAGGAACATGCCCCGCTCCTCCGGCTCCAGCTCACCGATCTCCTGCTCTACCTTGGCGCAGATGGGAAGCACCTGAGCGCCCTGGGCGTCGGCGATCTCCTTCACCTGCAGGTAGTAGGGATAATCCTCATAACCGGCGGAGAAGGTGGCCTCATCCAGATTGGCGGCGTAGATGATGGGCTTGATGCTCAGCAGGTCGCTGGTCTGGATCAGGGCGTAGTCCTCCGGCTCACAGTCGTAGGTTCTGGCGGACTGGCCGTTATTCAGATGCTCCAGCAGACCCCGGAACACGTCGGCCTCGTGGAGGAAGGTTTTATCTCCGCCCTTGCCGGCCTTGGCGGCCTTTTCGATGCGGCGCTCTACCATCTCGATGTCGGCCATGATCAGCTCCAGATCGATGATGTCAATGTCGCGCTTGGGATCGGTATTTCCCTCCACATGGATGACGTTTTCATCGTCGAAGCAGCGCACCACGTGGACGATGGCGTCGGTGGCGCGGATGTTCGAGAGAAACTTGTTGCCGAGACCCTCGCCCTTGCTGGCGCCCTTGACGAGACCGGCGATGTCCACGAACTCGATGACCGCCGGGGTCTTTTTCTTCGGCTGATACTGCTCCGCCAGCCAGTCCAGACGCTCGTCCGGCACGGTGACCATGCCCACGTTGGGGTCGATGGTGCAGAAGGGATAGTTGGCCGACTCTGCGCCGGCGTTGGTGATGGCGTTGAACAGAGTGGACTTGCCCACGTTGGGCAGTCCCACGATACCTAGTTTCATAACTGTGTTTACCTCTCTTTTGAATGCGCCGCCGGATGCCGCGAACCGCAGCATCTGAAACAGCAGCGCCCTGCTGTGATTTTATTATTATACCACAGCAGAGCGCCTGACTCAATATAAATTTTTAATGAAACTCGTTCAAATCCATCCGCTTGTCGTAGTCCACGGCCAGCTTCCGGTAGTCGATCTTGCCCATGCCGGTGTAGGGCATCTCGGTGACAAATTCCACGCTGGCGGGGATGCCGCGGGCCTCGATCTCCTTTTTCATGATCTCGTCCAGCTCCGGCCGGACCTCCGCTTCGCTGCGGTTTTTCAGCTGCACCACGGCGTGGACCGCCTGGCCCTGGGCGTGCTCCCGATCCTTGACGCCCACGACAGCGCAGCTGATCACGTCCGGGTGGCTGCCGATGACGCCTTCGATGTAGGCGGGGAACACCTTGTGGCCGTCGAACTTGATGATCATACGCTTGATGCGGCCTTTGATATACAGGAAGCCGTCGGAGTCCATGCTGCCCAGATCGCCGGAGTGGACCCAGACCGTGCCGTCCGGATGCTTGATCATGACCTTCTCGCTCTCGGCGGGATTGTTCAGATACCCCAGCATGACGGCGGGACCGGTGATACAGATCTCGCCCTCTTCCCCGTAGTCCAGTTCCTCGGTGGTGCCGGGCTTGAAGATGCCCATGGTGTTCATCAAAAGCGGGTATCCCACGCTGAGGGAGCGGAAGTTGCCGTTGCAGCTGCAGCAGGCGGCGGAACTGACTTCGCTCATGCCGTAGCCCTGAGAAAGCGGGAACATGGCGCCGCGCTCTTTCAAAAAGCCGTTGAGCTTGGCCTCCAGTCCGGCGTTCATGGTGTCGCCGCCGGAGCCCGCGGTGATGAAGAAGTCCAGCCGCTCGCCCTTGCGCATCTCCTTGCTCATCATCAGCTTTTCATAGTGGGCCGGCACCATCAGGGTGTGCTGGGGCCGGTACTTGGTGATGTACTTGCCCACCTGATCGGCGTCAAACTTCGGGATGACCACCATCTCCAGCCCCAGGCTCAGGGGCATGTGCATGCTGGCCACCATGCCGTAAGAGGCAAAGGCCGGGATGATGTTCATGAACCGGTGAGAATGATCGTATTTTACACCGCAGTACTGGAAGTCCAGCGCGACCGCGTTAAAGCCGTCGTTGGAGAACATGACGCCCTTGGGTGCGCCGGTGGTGCCGCCGGTGAGGGCGATGCCCGCCAGCTGAAATTCGCTGTAATCCACCGTGGGGACACGCTTCCCTGCCCCCAGCGCCATGAATTGCTTCCAGTTCATCACCCGGTCATCCTTCGGCAGCTTCACCTTCGTGCGCATTCTGGCGTAGACGCCCATGAGGCCCTGAATCCGCTCCGCCGGGGAGAAGGTGATGATGTGTTCCACCTTGGACTGCTCCACCAGCTCCTGCACCGGGGCGGTGACCGTCAGCGTCACGAGGACGCGGCTGTTCGCGTTTTTCACAAAGTCCAGAATGACCGGAGCGGTGTAGCGCGGGTCGATGACCATGGCGCAGGCGCCCAGCTTGTTCAGGGCGTAGATCATGGTCACCAGCTCCGGGGTGGTGATGGCGCAGAAGGTGACGATGTCCCCCTTCTTCACGCCGATGGCCGCAAACGCCGCCGCGGCCTGCTCGATGCCGTCCAGCAGCTGGCCGTAGGTCATGGTACTGTTGATAAAGCGAATGGCAATATCTTCGCGGTGATGGTCGTTGACCGCCACCAGATGCTGATAGATGCTCTCTTTCGGCAGCCTGGCCTGCTTGGCCTCCTCGGTGAAATACTGCAGCCAGGGCTTTTCTTCCGAGGGTTTTAAATTGCGAATCGTCTGCATAGTTTTGCTCCTTCTTTCCGCAACAATGCACAATTGATTATGCGTGTCGGAAAGATGGAACGCAAGCGATAATCCGCCCGGATTCGTTCAGATGCGAACAAATCAGAGCGGATCGTACAGGTTTTAAGAGCTTAAATCGTGTTTATTCCGGATCGATCAATCCAAGAAACACCCGCTCCCCCGCGGCCGCCATGGCGCCGAGGACGCTGCTGGCCTGCCGGAAATCCACGGGAAGTTCCTCATACATGAGACGGTTCAAGACACTGATGCCGCCGCCGATGACGTAGCAGCTGTAAAGCTTGTGGCGAAGCTCGTCGAAATCCGCGCCCTCCTTGACCATGCGCAGCTCTCTGGTGACCTCGTAAATGGTGTCCTGGAACCGCTCGTCGAACTTGGGGTCCCCGTGTTCCCCGTTCAGCAGGCGAAACAAGTCCCCGTGGCGGGCATAGAGCTCCACCACTGCCTGGATGGCGGGATACTCACCGTTCACCCGGATGGGCGCCTGGTCAAGCTCCTCCAGGGCAACGCGAACCTCCTGCAGCAGCGCCTGTTCGATGCTGTCCACCAGATCCTGGATGTCCTGATAGTGGGTGTAGAAGGTGGTGCGGCAGATGTCCGCCCGGTCGATCAGCTCCTGAACGGTGACCTTGCGGATGGGTTTTTGCTCCAGCAGCTCCAGAAAGGACTGCTCGATCAGGGCTCTCGTGCGGCGGGCGCTGCGGTTTTCTCCGGCGGTAGCGCGCATGGGGACGCCTCCCTTCGACGTTGATTTCTGTCAAGATTATTATACCAGATGGCCAGCCTCTGCGCAACGTCAGATTTTCCCTGCTCCCTTGCGCTTTTGCCCGTTTTCGGATAAGATAACAGATGGAGGATTCCGAAATGAACAATCTGCAAAACGATTTGAATATGGCAAAGGAGCTGGCGCTCCGGGTCCGGGAGCGCGGCGGCCGGGTCTGGATGGTGGGCGGCTGCGTTCGGGATGAGCTCATGGGCCGGGAGATCAAGGACATCGACGTGGAGGTCCACGGGGTGTCCGCTTCCGTGCTGGAGGAGATCCTCGACTCCCTCGGCGAGCGCATGGCCATCGGGGAAAGCTTCGGGATTTACGCCCTCAAGGGCTGCGGGATGGACATCGCCATGCCGAGGAAGGAGCAGCTCCGCGGCCGGGGGCACAAGGATTTCGACGTGTTCACCGACCCGGATCTCGGAGAGAAAGAGGCCGCCCGCAGACGGGATTTCACCGTGAACGCCATGATGCGGGACGTGCTCACAGGCGAGCTCTGCGATCCCTTCAAGGGACAGCGGGACTTGAAGCGCCGGATCCTTCGCCATGTGGACGACCGCACCTTCCCCGAAGATCCCCTCCGGGTCCTGCGGGCGGCCCAGTTCGCGGCCAGGTTTGAGTTTCATTTGGCGAAGGAGACCGTGGAGCTCTGCAAAAGGATGCCGCTGGACGCTCTCTCCAAAGAGCGGGTGGAGGGTGAATTAAAGAAGGCGCTGCTGCAAAGTCAGCATCCCTCCATCTTCTTCCGGGTGCTGCGGGACATGGAGCAGCTGGGCTTCTGGTTCCCGGAGATCGAGGCCCTGATCGGTGTGCCGCAAAATCCCAGATTCCACACCGAGGGGGACGTTTGGAACCACACCATGCTGGTGCTGGACGCGGCGGTAAAGTATCGGGAGCAGGCGGAAAATCCCTTCGGCTTCATGCTCTCGGCCCTGACCCACGATCTGGGCAAGATCACCGCCACGGAGTACGAGACCGGGAAGTTCCACGCCTATGGACATGAGACCATCGGGCTCCCCATGGCGGAGGCTTTTCTCAGAAGGATCAGCAACGAAAAGGAGCTCATCGACTATGTATTGAACCTGACAGCGCTGCACATGAAGCCCACCACCATTGTGGTCAGCGGCGCCAGTCTCAAGACCTCCAACCACATGTTCGATGACAGCGTGGATCCCGAGGGGTTGATTTATCTCAGCATGGCCGACGGACAGGGCACCCGGTCCCCCTACCCCTACGTCTCCTCTGAGGAAAACCTCCGGGCGCGTCTGGCGGTTTATCGTGAGACCATGGCTCAGCCCTACGTTATGGGAAGAGACCTGATCGAGGCCGGTTTGGAGCCGGGGCCGGACTTTTCTGATTTTCTGGATCTGGCCCACAAGCTGCGGCTGGCGGGCATTCCGAAGGATGAAGCATTGAAGCAGGTGCTGGCCGAAGCGAGAAAGTCCAGACGGAAGAAGGGAAACGGCTGAACATTTCGGCAAAAGCGTATCAAAAATCCGAGTTTTTTTCGTCGGAATTCCGGCATTGCCATTGGTTTGGCATTCGTGTATAATATTTTAAGTGTGTATTTTTGAGGAATGGAGCTGAACGAGATGGAAGAGACCTCCAAAAACTTCATTGAGGCTTTTGTAGAAGAGGACATCGCCCCCGGCGGACGCTTCGCCGGACAGAAGGTGCATACCCGCTTCCCGCCTGAGCCCAACGGTTATCTGCACATCGGCCACTGCAAGGCTTTGTGCATCGACTTCGGCACGGCGGAGAAGTTCGGCGGCATCTGCAACCTCCGCATGGACGACACCAACCCCACCAAGGAGGACAACGAGTTCGTCGAGGCCATCCAGGAGGACATCCACTGGCTGGGCTTTGACTGGGGCGACCGGTTCTTCTTCGGCTCGGATTACTTCGAGCAGGATTATGAATACGCCGTGGAGCTGATCAACAAGGGTCTGGCCTACGTCTGCGAGCTGACCCCCGAGCAGTTCAGGGAATATCGCGGCGACGTGAACACCCCCGCCCGGAGCCCCTGGCGCGACCGTCCCATTGAGGAGAGCCTCGATCTGTTCAAGCGGATGCGCGACGGTGAGTTCCCCGAGGGCAAATACACCCTCCGCGCCAAGATCGACCTGGCCAGCGGCAACTTCAACATGCGTGACCCGGTGCTGTACCGCATCCGCTATGTGGAGCATCACCGTCAGGGCAACAAGTGGTGCATCTATCCCATGTACGACTTCGCCCACCCGATCCAGGACGCCATCGAGGGCATCACCCACAGCCTCTGCTCCCTGGAGTATGAGGATCACCGCCCCCTGTACGACTGGGTGGTGAACAACGTGTCCGTGCCGTCCAAGCCCCGGCAGATCGAGTTCAGCCGTCTGGGCATCAACTACACGGTCATGAGTAAGCGCAAGCTCCGCCGCCTGGTGGAGGAAGGCTATGTCTCCGGCTGGGACGATCCCAGAATGCCTACCCTCTGCGGACTTAGAAGACGCGGCTATACCCCCGCCTCCATCCGGAATTTCACCGACCGCATCGGCGTCTCGAAGGTGCCCAGCACTGTGGATTACAGCTTCCTGGAGCACTGCCTCCGTGAGGATCTGAATGACCACGCCCAGCGTGCCATGGCGGTGCTGAAGCCGGTGAAGCTCACCATCACCAACTATCCCGAGGGTGAATCTGAGCTGGTAGAAGTGGAGAACAACCCCAACGATCCCAAGGCCGGCACCCGGCAGGTCAGCTTCTCCCGGAATCTCTACGTGGAGGCCGACGACTTCCTCCCGGAGCCGGTGCCGAAGTATAAGCGCCTCTACCCCGACGGCCCCGAGTGCCGCCTGAAGGGCGCATATCTGATCCGCTGCACCGGTTACGAGGCCGACGAAAACGGCAACGTCACCGAAGTCTTTGCCACCTACGATCCGGAGAGCCGCGGCGGCAATCCCGCGGACGGCCGCAAGGTCAAGGGCGCCACCATCCACTGGGTCAACGCCAATGACTGCACCGAGGCCGAGGTGCGTCTCTACGACAATCTCTTCGCCGATGAGGATCCGGAGGGCGACGGCAAGGACTACATCGAGTGCATGAACCCCGACTCCCTCGTGGTGCTCACCGGCTGCAAGGTGGAACGGATGCTGGAGAAGGCTGAAGCCCCTGCCAACTTCCAGTTCCTGCGTCTGGGCTACTTCGCCGTGGACAACAAGGACTCCAAGCCCGAGCATTTGGTGTTCAACAGAGCAGTGGCTCTGAAGGACAGCTTTAAGAAGTAAAACCCGACGGGAAACTGTCGAAAGATAAGAGGAGGATAATCAAATGAGCGAAAAGAAGATTGGCGCCGAGCCCGTGTACGACGCGCGGAAGCTCGG
>CADCQK010000123.1 GCA_902803575.1 Oscillospiraceae bacterium | reverse complement strand
GCCGTTCATCATCATCTTCATGTTGCCGGTGCCGGAGGCCTCCTTGCCGGCGGTGGAGATCTGCTCGGAGACCTGCACGGCGGGCATGAGGATCTCAGCCGCGGAGACACGGTAGTTCTCGATGAAGTGCACCTGCAGACGATCCTTGCAGACCGGATCGTGGTTCACGTCGTTGGCCAGGGAGCACAGCAGCTGGATGATGCGCTTGGCGGTAGCGTAGCCCGCCGCCGCCTTGGCGCCGAACATGAAGGTGCGGGGCACGAAGTTCTGGTTGGGATCGTCGTGGAGCCGCTGCTGCAGATGGGTGATGAGCATGGCGCACAGCAGCTGCCGCTTATACTCGTGCAGACGCTTGACCTGGGTGTCCAGGATGGCGTCGGTGTTCAGAACGAAGTCGCCCTGGTTGACAAACCTGGAGAGACGCAGCTTGTTCTCCCTCTTGATCTCATTCACGCGCTGCTGCACGGTGCCGTCCTCGGCAAACTCCGCCAGACGCGCCATCTTCTCCGGATGCAGAAGATAATCGTCGCTGCCCAGCAGGTCGCAGACCAGGCTGTGGAGACCGGGGTTGATCTGGGCCAGCCAGCGGCGGTGGTCGATGCCGTTGGTGACATAGGTGAAGCGGCCGGGATTCAGACTGCAGACGTCCTTGAACAGGTCGTTTTTCAGAATGTCGCCGTGGAGGCCGGAGACGCCGTTGATGGTCTTGCAGGTGGCGAGGCACAGGTTCGCCATGTGCACCTTGCCCTCGGCGATGATCAGGTTCTTGCCCACTCTGGAGTCGCCCGAGAACTGCTCACGGAGATAATCGCACCAGCGGCGGTTGATCTCGCAGATGATCTCCCAGATGCGGGGCATCTGGCTCTGGATCAGGCCCTGGGGCCAGGTCTCCAGCGCCTCGGACATGACGGTGTGGTTGGTGTAGTCGAAGCACTCGGTCACGATGGCCCAGCTCTCGTCCCAGCCCATCTCATACTCGTCCATGAAGATGCGCATGAGCTCGGGGATCATCAGGGTCGGGTGGGTGTCGTTGATCTGGATGACGTGGTGCTCGGCGAAGTTCTTCACGGTGCCGTAGCGCTTGACATGCTCCCGCACGATGCTCTGGGCCGTGGCGGAGACGAAGAAATACTGCTGACGGATGCGGAGGGTCTTGCCCTGCATGTGGTCGTCGGCGGGATAGAGCACCTTGGTGATGACCTCGGCCATGGTGCGGCTCTCCAGAGACTTCATGTAGTTGCCGCTGGCGAAGGAATACATATCCAGATCGGTGGTGCTGTGGGCCTCCCACAGACGGAGGGTATTGACACGGGTGTTGTCATAGCCCGCGATCAGCATATCCCGCGGCACCGCCAGAACACTCTCGTAGCCCTGGAGCTCGCCGTGAAAATGACCAAACTGATCCCACTGGGCCTCCACGCGGCCGCCGAAGCGCACTTCCACCATGTCCTCATAGCGGGGCACCAGCCAGCTCTCGGCCGCGGTGCGCCAGTTGTCGGCAACCTCGATCTGCTTGCCGTTTTCGATCTTCTGGCGGAACATGCCCAGCTCGTAGCAGAGGCTGTAGCCCGTGGCGGGGATGTCCTGGGTGGCCATGCTGTCCATATAGCAGGCAGCCAGACGGCCCAGACCGCCGTTGCCCAGACCGGCGTCCGGCTCGGTCTCGAAGATATCCGCGGCATTGCGGCCCATGTCCTCCAGAGCGCCGATCAAAGCCTCGGAGACGCCCAGGTTGAAGGCGTTCTTCATCAGAGAACGGCCCATCAAAAACTCCATGGACAGGTAGTGCACCTGACGCTCCGGCGCCTTGCGCTCTTCAAAGGCCAGCACCCGGCTCATGATCTCGCGGATCACGATGGCCGTGGCCTGGAACACCTGGGCGTCCGTGGCCTCCACTGCGGTGACGCCGAAGTGGGCGCAGAGCTTATCTTCGATGGCGCTGCGCAGCTCGTCGCGGGAAATCTGATTGGTCATACTACTCATGTTTCAAAAATCCTTTCCTGTATTGGAATCTATGACACGGCTCAGGACAAATGGGCCCCTCACCGGTATCTGCTTTTTCCAACCGTCCGTTCAGGAACGGGGATCTGTTTCCGTCCGTCGGAAACACATATCCGTCACCGAAAAACACCCTCACAAAACTCGGACATCCCGCACCTGCCGAAACAGGTGCGGGATGAACCTGAGAAAAAGGTAATTTTTGCTTAGACTTTGCTTCCCTTCGGGATCACCAGAGGCAGCTTCTCACCGCCGGCCAGGGTCACGTAATCGGAGACCGAAACGTCCTTGTCGGAGATGATGTACTTCAGCGAGGCGCCTGCGCCCACCACGGTGTCCTGCATGAGGATGCAGTTTTCCAGCACCGCGCCGGGGGCCACGCGGACGCCGCGGAAGATGATGCAGTTTTTCACGGTGCCCTCGATGTAGCAGCCGTCGGCGATGAGGCTGTTGTGCACCTCGGCCTGCTCGCTGTAGTAGGTGCTGACGTCGGAGCGCTCCTTGGTACGCACCGGACGATCCTCCGGGAAGAGGTCGGCTCTGGGGCCGGGCTTGAGCATATCCATGCTGGTCTCGAAATAGTCGGCAACGGAGTCGATGCGGCGGATGTAGCCGTCGTACATGTAGATATCCATGTCGCCGCCCTGCTCCAGATAGGCGGCCAGGCAGTCACGATGGAAGTGGAAGCGGTTCTCCGCCTCGCAGCGGTCCAGCAGCGCCAGCAGCGTGTCCTTCCGGACCACATAGAGCTCGGTGGCCAGGACGCCCTGGCTGCCGTCGGTCTGGCGGAAGAGCACCTTCTCAGCCTTGCCGTCAGCCTTTTTGGTCAGACGGTAGTGGACGGCCTTCGGCACGTAGTCCGAGCAGATAGCGGTGATGCCGCAGCCGGAGATGATGTGCTGGCGGATCACGTCGGTGAGATCCACGTTGCAGACCACGTCCGCCGGGTAGAGGATGATGTGCTCCTGGGGAATGTCACGGACGTAGCGGATGACGGCGTTCAGCGCCTCGGCGGTCCCGACGTAGTCGCCCTCATGATGGGTGCCGAAGGGCGGCAGCAGCTTCAAACCGCCGCGGCGGCGGGAGATGTCCCAGGCCTTGCCGCCGGCCACATGGTCCAGCAGAGACTGATAGTCCCGCTGCATGATGACGCCCACGTCCCGGACGCCCGCGTTGGAGAGGGCGGACAGGGCGAAGTCAATGAGACGATAGCGGCCTGCGAAGGGCAGCGAAGCGTTGGTGCGGTTGCGGGTCAGATCCCCCAGGGCAGGAGAGCTGTGGTAAGCATAGACGATACCATGGACGTTCTTCATGACTGCACCTCCTCACTGTCGTAGATCATGGCGCCGGCAGGAACCTTGGCGCCGCAGGCGACCCGGACGTCCGGGCCGATGGTGGCGACGCCCCAGCCCTCGCTGCCGTCCGGCTGCTGGCCCACATGGGCTCCGGCGGCAACCACGGCCCGCTCGCCGAGGATGGCATATTCCACCACAGCGCCGGGCTCTACCACGGCGCCGGGCATGAGCACGCTGTAGCTGATCTGCGCGCCCGCGCCCACGGTGACGTTGGCGGAGAGGACGGAATTGTCCACTCGGCCGTCAATGACGCAGCCCTCGGTGACGATGGAGTGCTGGATGTGGGCGTTGTCGCCGGCGTAGTGCGGCGGCCGGATCGGGCTTCTGGCACGGATGGGCCACAGGGGGTCGAAGAGGTTCAGGCTGGTGTTGCCCAGCATGTCCATGTTGGCGTCCCAGAGGCTGGTGATGGTGCCCACGTCACGCCAGTATCCCTCGAACTGATAGGGCAGCAGCTTTTCGCCGGCAGCCAGCATCTTCGGGATGATGTTCTTGCCGAAGTCCTTGTCGGAGTTCGGGTCGTTCTCGTCGTCGATCAGAGCCTGACGGAGTTTCTTCCAGTTGAAGATGTAGATGCCCATGGAGGCCAGATCGCTCTTGGGGTGAGCGGGCTTCTCCTCGAACTCCTCGATGAAGCCGTCGGCGCCCACGTTCATGATGCCGAAGCGGGTGGCCTCCTCCATGGAGACCTGGATGACCGCG
>CADCQK010000122.1 GCA_902803575.1 Oscillospiraceae bacterium | reverse complement strand
TGGCGTCAAAGGGGCTGACGCGCACCAGACGGTGGACGCCGTTTTCACTCTTCAAGAAGCCGTAGGCATTCTCGCCGTCGATCTGCAGGGTGGCGGACTTGATGCCGGCCTCTTCGCCGTCGAGGTAATCCAGCACCTTGCAGCTATAGCCGTGGCGGTCGGCCCACATGTTGTACATGCGGTAGAGCATCTGGGTCCAGTCCTGGGCCTCGGTGCCGCCGGCGCCGGCGTGGAAGGTGAGGATGGCGTTGTTGGCGTCGTACTCGCCGGTCAGGAGGGTCTGCAGACGCATGCTCTCCAGCTTTTCCTCAAAGGCCGCGAACTCGCTCTGGAGCTCCGGCAGCATGGAGTCGTCGTCCTCCTCGATGGCCATTTCGCAGATGGCCAGCAGGTCGTCCAGCTGGCTGCTGAGCTTCTCAAACCGCTCCAGCTTGTTTTTCAAAGTGGAGATGCGCTTCTGCACTTTCTGGCTGTTCTCGGGGTCGTTCCAGAATCCCTCCTGGGCGCTCTCCTCCTCCAGCTTTTCCACCTCGTTGCGGGCCTCGCTCAAATGCAGCGCCTCGCCCAGCGCCTCCAGCTTCGGCCGGAGGGCGTTGAGTTTCACGCGATAATCTTCAAATTCAATCAGCATTGTTTTCACACCTTAATAAATGAGTTGCCTTACTATTATACGCATTCCATGCCGTTTTGTAAATACCCGGTTTCCGTTGAAAAACCAGAAAAAGAACCGGATCTCTCCGGTTCCTTTTGGTGGTTTGATTCAGCAGCCGCAATTGCAGCCGCCGTCGGCCATATCGCCGCAATTGCAGCCGTCTCCGCAGCTGCTGCCGCAGTTACAGCCGCCGCCTTCCGGGGCTTCTCCGAAGCGGAGCCGGTTCTCCAGCAGCGCCAGCACCAGATCGTCCGCCGGGCCCATCAGGAAGGGCAGCACCGCCATTCTGCGCGCGAACACGGCGTCCCGGCCCTCCTCGGTCAGAGCGCCGCAGAGGATGACCTCCACGCCCTGTTCTTTGAAGAAATCGATCACGCCCATCTCGCCGTTGGCAGGGGACTCCAGATCGTCGGCAAAGACCACGGTCTCGTCCTCGGTGTAAATGCGGACATACTGCGCCGAACCCAGATCCTCGGCGATCATGCCGGTCTCCGGCACGAAGGGGACTGCAAGCTTCATAATCTGCCTCCAAGGTCAATTTTTTCACAGGATAACACACTTTTTTACGATATGCAAGAAAAGTTTCGGTTTCGCTGTTGACAAATCTGTGTGAATGTGTTAGTGTATTAATAACCTAATACAAACATACAAAGGAGGGCATGGCATGCAGTGGAACATCCGGGACGACGCCCCGGTCTACGCGCAGCTGGTGGAGCACATCAAGCTTGCCATCATCAGCGGCGAATTCAAGCTGGGCGAGCGGCTGCCGTCCGTGCGGGAGCTCTCCGCGGACGCGGGGGTGAACCCCAACACCATGCAGCGGGCCTTCGCCGAGCTGGAGCGGGAGGGGCTGGTCTTGACCCAGCGCACCGCCGGGCGCAGCGTGACGGAGGACGCTTCCAAGGTGGAGCAGACGAAGCGGCAGCTGGCCGCCGCGGCGATCCAGACCTTCTGGATCAACATGCGCAGGCTGGGCTTTCTGCCGAAGGAGGCGCTGCAATTGCTGCAGCAGAGCGGAACGGAAACGAAGGAGGGAACCTGAATGGCAATTTTAGAGTGCCGCGGGCTGACGAAACGCTACGGCGCGGCCCCGGCTTTGGATGCCGTGGATCTCACGGTGGAGCCCGGCGGCATCGTGGGTCTGCTGGGCCCCAACGGCAGCGGCAAGACCACCCTGATCAAGCTGGCAAACGGCCTGCTGGTGCCGGACAGCGGCGAGATTTTAATCAACGGCAAAAAGCCCGGCTATGAGACGAAGTCCATCGTCTCCTATCTGCCGGAGCGGCCCTATTTCAGCGACTGGATGCGCACGGAGCAGCTGCTGGATATGTTCGAGGATTTTTACAAGGACTTCGACCGGCAGCGGGCCGAGGAGATGCTCCACCACATGAACATCCAGCCGAAGCAGCGCATCAAAGAGATGAGCAAGGGCATGCGCGAAAAGGTGCAGCTGATCCTGGTCATGAGCCGGAGAGCCAAGCTTTATTTGCTGGATGAGCCCATCGGCGGCGTGGATCCGGCAACCCGCGATTATATTCTGCAGACCATCATTTCCAACTATGACCCCGAGGCGGCGGTGATCATTTCCACCCACCTGATCTCCGATGTGGAGAACGTGCTGGATGACGTGATCTTCCTCAGCTACGGCCATATCCTCATGCACAAGACCGTGGACGAGATCCGCATGACCGAGGGCAAGAGCGTGGACGCGGTATTCCGGGAGGTGTTCCGATGCTTGTAAAACTGATGAAACAGGACCTGCGGGCAACCGGACGGGTCATGCTGCCGCTGTATCTGGCAGCCATCGTACTCTCGGCGCTGACGAGACTGATGAACGTGTTCCAGCGGGGCGCTCTGGATTCGAGATTCTGGAACATCTTCTCCGGCATCACGGCGTTCCTGGTGGGCGTGGCCATCGTGGCGCTGGTGATCATGACCTTCGTGATGATGGTCTGGCGCTTTTATAAAAACTACATGACCGACGAGGGGTACCTCATGTTCACCCTCCCGGTGCGCACCGGGGAGCTGATCTTCTCGAAGCTGATCACCACCCTGTTCTGGTATCTCTGCACCGGCGTGGTGGTGGTACTCTCGGTGCTGATCCTCAGCAGCGGCGACAATACCAGCATCGAGATCATCGGCGTGGGCGGTTTCCTGGAGGCTTTCACCGATTCCCAGAAAACCGGCGCGATCCTTGTGGGCATCCTGATGGTGCTGATCAGCGGCATCTCCGGCGTGCTGCAGCTCTACGCCTGCATGGCCATCGGCCAGAGCTTCAAGAAGAACAAGGTCTTCATGATGGTGGTGTTCTTCTTCGTGTTCGGCATCGCCACCAGCATCGTGAGCTCCATCTTCTCCACCCAGTCCATCGTGGGCGCCTCCGAAATGCTGAGCGAGGCTTACGCCCTCTCCGCCGATTCGGTCTATCAGGGCACCATGAAGGTCCTTTGGACCAGCATCATCGTCCAGGGCTGCTGGGCGGTGGTCTATTACATCATCACCCACCTGATGCTCTCGAAACGGCTGAATCTTCAGTGATCAAAAAAACAAAAACGCTTACCGGATCCGGTAAGCGTTTTTTCTTATAGATTGAATCAGGTGTTCTCGACAACCTTACCGCTGCAGCAGTTGAGCTTAAAATCGCTGAGCTTCGAAAAGCCGATGCAGTTCATGCGCTCGCCGCCGGTCTGGAGGATCTGCAGCATCATCAGGATCCTTGGCCCTCTGAGAATGCGCATGGCGCTGTGGCTCATGGTCAAAAGCAGCAGCCCGGTGAGGGAGGTATAGTTGGTAAATCGCATCCTGCCCGCACAGTTGAAAGCTTCCTTCTCCATCCGGTGCACCTTGCTGATGGCCCGGTTGAGCTTCCCGTATACGCCCCGGAAGTCCGAGGCCTCCACCGGCTCGCTGAGACTGCCTTCGCCGCTGGTCCGCACCTCCAGACGGGAGATCAGACCGGCCGGCATCTGATTTTTGGTGAAAGTCGGCGCGGCCACGTGCCGGAGGGTGATGTCCGTCCGCCGGTATTTTCCGTTGAGGATGTGCTCGTTTTCCACCCGAATGGTGTGCGGCTTCGGACAGATCCGCATCAGCTCCTCTTCTGAGCCTTCGGTTTCTCCTTTTCGCAGCAGCTCCTCATAGAACCCCGCGGCGCTGCCCAGCACCTCGAACAGGTGCAGACATCTGGCGTCTCCCGCAGTGGGGCAGACACGACTGAAGGCCGCAAAGCTTTTGCCCCGCAAAATGCGGTTCATGCAGCCCTGCAGCGTATGAAAATCACACAGGGGACCCAGTCCGCCATGGCTCTTTTCATCCAATGAAACACCGCGCGCGATGCCGTTCCGATCCAACAGGATCGTGGCACAGATGGCCTCTTCCAGCGGGAAATTCCCGAACCGGTAGAGGCTTTTCTGCCACGCGGTGACCACACAGCCCGTGCTGGTATCCCGGCAGACGGTGCCGCGATACCGGGTGATGAGCGCGCGATAGTCCAAACTGCGCTCAAAGATGAACCGATGGTCAAAGATGACATTCCGAGACTCCAGATCCCCGCAGAGACGGAGCCGGGTGTTCATCCCAGATTGGCCTCCTGCACGATGCACAGGACGTCGCGAACGGTCTGGATGTGGGTCATGGCCTCATCCGGCACCAGAATGCCGAATTCCTCCTCGGCGCGGACGGCGATGTCCGCGAAATCGAAGGAGGTGAGACCCAGATCCGCGATCAGGCGGCTGTCCAGGGTGATGTCCTCAACGGGGACGCCGGAAGCTTCGGACAAAATCTCTTTCAGTTGCTCTTCCATGGTTATGATTCCTTTCCACTTTCAAATCGCTTGATTTTTTGCGTTACGGTTTTTTCAAAGGGTTTGTCGCGCATCACCAGCTCGCCGATCTGCTGGAAGGAGGAGACGGTGCGGTTCAATTTGCTGATCTCCTGCCAGAGAGACTCCCGATCCGGGAAAAACTGCGGGTCGGCGTAAACCTCCGCCGTGATGCGCCCGTCCTTCTGATAGACGACGGATTCCTGCACCCCTTCGATGGCGCCGAGCTTGGCCTCCAGCGCCTCGGGGGAGACGTTTTCACCGTTGGAGAGGACGATCAGATTCTTGCATCTTCCGGTGAAGTAGAGGTAGCCGTCCTCGTCGAATCTTCCCAGATCGCCGGTGTGGAACCAGCCGTCCCGGAAGTACCAGGCGGTGGCCTCTGGGTCGTTGTAGTAGCCGGGGGAGACGCTGTCGCCTCTCACGCAGATCTCGCCGTCGATCAGTGTGACCTCGCAGCTGGGGAAGATTCTGCCGATGGAGCCCGGCCGGTTGGCGCCGGGGAGGTTCGCCGCCACGATGGGGGAGCACTCCGTGATGCCGTAGCCCTGAAACACCGTGATGCCGAGGCCGTCGAAAAACTCAATGATCTCCGGATTCAGCGCGGCACCGCCGCAGAAGAAATAGCGGAGGTTCCGACCCAGAACCGCGTAGACGTCCTGGAACAGCCGCCGGGAGAAGTCGATGCCCAGCTTTCTGAGACTCCGGTTCAGCTTCAGAGCGCTTTCCAGCGCCTCCATTCTGCCGGTGCGTCTGGCCGTGGCGCGGATCTCCTTCTGGAGCATCTGCAGCACCAGCGGCACGCAGACTACGATGGTGGGCTCCAGGGTCTTCAGATTGGATTTCACCGTCCTGAGACTCTGGTTGATATGCAGTCGGCCGCCGCAGTGGAGGGCGCCGATGATGTTGGTCATAAATTCAAAGGTGTGGCTGGGCGGCATCAGCGACAGTCCCACGTCATCCGGAGACAGCGGCAGACAGTTCATGGCTGCCGTGGCCATAGAGCCCATGTTCCGATGGGTCAGGATCACGCATCGGCTCTCCGCCGTGGTGCCGGAGGTGAAGAACAGAGCGGCCACGGATTCCTGCGGCAGGGCGGGAAAGCTGTGATCCGCCACCTGGTCGAGGATGTACAGCAGCGCGTGCATCTCCATGATCTCCAATCCCGGAAGCGCCGCCTGAATGGCAGTGGCTTCCTTGTCGCAGGAGCGGTCATACAGGAGAATGGTGGTGTCCGACCGCCTTACACAGGAGATCAGATCCTCTACCGGGGCGCCGAAATACAGCGGCACCACCGCGCAGCCGCTGCTGACCACCGAGAAAAAGCAGGTGAGCCAGGCGGCGCTGTTGGGCCCCAGGAGGGCAATGTGGATGCCGGTCTGCCCCCGGTGCCGGATCCAGCTGCCGAACTGCCCGCAGGCGTCCTGCAGCCCCTGACCGGTGATGAAGGGGAGACTGGTATCGCTGCACAGGAAGAACTGCGTCTGTGGAAAATACTCCCCGGCGTGCAGCACGAGATCCCGCAGATTCTCATAGTAAGCGGGCTTGTTGTCCCCGTGGGTTTTCAATCTGCGGCACCTCCTTCCAATTTGCATATATGGATTCAAACTATTTTACCATCGGATTCCTTTCTGCGTCAATCCTTTTTGAGGCCCCTTTCCCGCAAAATCCCTGCTCAAAATCTTAAAAAATCTTCAGATTTAGAATGGAATCCGCGGGAGAAGTGGGCAAAATACGATTTTCTTTGACAAGCAGCGGTCTGTCGTTTAAAATAATAGATTACGAAACAGGTGATATTATGGATCTTGGGGAAATCAAAGAACGGCTGCTGGCGGTCTATCCCCAGTGGGACGCCTTCCTGCGGCAGACCAGGCTGATCGACTCGCTGGAGGTGGAGAGCGCCGGGAACGACGGGCAGAACATCTACTACAACAGCCGCAGATTCCAGTTTTATACCCCCGAGGCGCGCGCAGTCCTGCTGGCGCGTCAGGTTCTGCATATCCAATTGGCCCACGCCGCCAGAAGAGGCAGGCGGGACCCGGTGCTCTGGAGCCGGGCCACCGAGGCGGTGGTAAACGAGCTGCTGCTCCACGACGGCTTCCAGCTGCCGGAGGATTCCGAGCGGCTGCCGCCGGATACCGAGCCGGTGGCGGAGACGGTCTATGCTGTATTGGCGAAGCTGCACCCGAAGGAGGACCACGAAGAGGAAAACGACGACGGCAAGCCGGAGCCGGACCCCCGTACCTCCAGAGAGGGGAAGCCCCGTAAGCTGGACGAGCAGAAGCGGCAGCTGGCCGGCAACCGCACGGACTCCAGAGTCCGGCAGATCGGCGAGGTAGGCGTGGAGGATTCTATTGCGGGACTCTCGGAATATCTCCAGGACTCCGCCAACGTGGACTACGACTGGTTCCCCGGCACCACGATCCGAAACGGCATTTTACAAAGCGAGTTTCGCGCCTACAAGGTGCCGAGAGCCGAGGTGCTTTTGGACACCAGCTACAGCGTGGACGAGGCCATGCTCAAGAGCTTTGTCCGTGCCTGCAAGGCGCTGCTGCGGGACGCGGTGTTCTCCGTGGGATGCTTCGATACGAAGTTTTACGGCTTTCAGGAGATCCGAAAGCTGAAGGACATCGACGAACTGGTATTCCAGGGAGGCGGCGGCACGGACTTCAACGTGGCCGTGAACGCCTTCACCGGCGACGCTGAGAATCAGATCATCTTCACCGACGGCTACGGCGAGCAGCCGCTGCAGCGCTGCGACGCGGTCTGGGTGGTCTACGGCACCATGAAGATCCATCCCAAGGGCGGGAAAGTGATCTACGTGGATCCCTTCAAAAAAGTATATGCGACCCGGGACAAGAAGCTGACCTTCGCCGCCGAGTCGCAGGAATGGAGTTCGATATGAAAGCTGGTTTTCTCTCCGCCGATCAGATCTTCGGCAGACGGGGGCTGGGGCTGTTTGAGCGGATCGGGCCTCTGGCGCCCACCACGGATTTTGCCCGCACCCTCTCCGATGACGACGGATTTCTGACCGATCCCGACGGGAACATCAATTACTACCTCTCCGACGGGGAGGCCGTCAGCCGCTTCGGCAAGCAGGAGCGCTGCGAGCTCTGCGCCATCCGCCCGGCGGTTTTGCTGGAGCCGGAGGAGGTCAAGCTGCTGCAGAATGTGAAGGAGGAGCACGGCGTCTATACGGCCCAGTTCGGGGAATATCCCAGTGTGATCCTGGATGAGAGCCTCCGAGAGATGGCGGAGCACGACCAGCCCGCCGGGGCTCTGCCGAAGACCGGGAAAGCGTACACCCTCCCCGGCGGCAGAACCGCGGAGGAATACCAGCTGGGCGCCAAAAAGGTGGTCTGCGTCCCGGTGGAGACGAACCTCACCTTGGGCTTCCTGCAGCTGAGCAGCGGCCTCTGCCGAACCTACGGCGAGCCGGTGTTTCTGGAGGTAAAACCGGTCACCTGGTTCTATGATCCGGAGGCGCAGCTGCTGGTGTCCCAAAACGCCCTCACCGCCGGCTTTGAAAGGGAAGAGGCGGAAGCTTATCTCGCTGATCGCTTCCTCAGCGAGCTCCGCACCGTGGAGACCCCGGAGCGGGAGGATTACGCCTTTCAATTTGCCGACCACGACGAGCTGGATCTGATCCGGGCCTACATTCAGGCGGACATCCCGGTGTTCCTCCACGGCCTCTCCGGCGACGGCAAGTCTGACCGCGTCCGGCAGATCGACCCCGATGCCCTGGACATCGAGCTGGTGAACGAGAACCCCGACAGCATCAACGGCAAGACCATTTATAATGAGGCCAAGGACGAGGTGCGGGAGATCAAGCCCGTCTGGCTGGTGCATCTGGAAAAGCTCTGCCAGGACGGGAAGCTGCACATCCTGTTCTTCGACGAGCTCACCAACGCCACCAAGCAGACCCAGTCCGTGATCTTCAAGATCGTTTTGGAGCGGATCGTGAACAACCGCTGGCGCCTGCCGGAAAATGCCCGCATCATCGCCGCAGGCAACGACCGGGCGGAGTCCACGGTGTCCCACGATCTGGCGGAGCCGCTGTTTGGCCGGTTCGCCCATGTCTACATCCGCACCACGGTGGAAAACTGGATGCCCTGGGCGGTCAGCCACAAGATCAACCCCTATGTGCTGGAGTTTCTCGCCAACAACGATCTCTATCTCCGCACGCCCTACACCGGCAAGGAGCCCAACGCCGATCCCCGCCGCTGGGAGCTGGCCTCCCGCGTGCTGGACAGCTCGAATAACGACTTTGCGCTCTTAGAGCCCATCGTCGGAAAAGAGCCGGCGGAGGCGTTTTTGAAATTCTTCAAGGCCCAGCAGCAGCTTACCGCCCTCGGCAATTACACCGACGCCGAGCTGGAGCGGTTCAGTGCCGCGAGAAAATACCAGCTGGCCCAGCAGTGCCTGAATCTGGCCCCCGCGAAGCCGGAGGAGGCCAGAGCTCTGGTAGAGCGCCTTGGCGGAGAATTCCTCGCCTGGTACGACTACGTCTGGAGCAGAAAGCAGACAGAGCTGAAATCTTAAAAACACAATAAAATGAACGCGCTGCAGAACGATAACTGCAGCGCGTTGTTTTTTAGAGTGAAGAGTTGAGAGTGAAGAGTGAAGTGAAGGTATCACTTCGTGATGGATGGAAAGATTCCTTATCTCCACTTTCCACGCTTCACTCTACACTCTATTTGGTTTAAGAAAGCTTGAACAATTTCACGCTCATTGGCTTCATGTTGAACTCCAGGCTGCCGTCAACGAAGTCGATCATCACGTCATCGGTGAGACTCTCGAGCTTCGTGTAGCCTGCGCGCTGGATGGCCTGCTTCACGCCGGTCTCGAGACCGACCATCATATCATTCAGATCGAAGCAGCAGTCCACATCCTTGGCGGCGCGGTTCACCAGGGTGAGGATGGTCTCTCTTGTCTGCCCGTCACCGAAGGCGTCTGCTCCGTCGGCGGTGGTTCTCAGAATGCCGATGGCGTCCAGCGCCGGAGCGAACATGGCCGCAGCGCCGGTCTGCATGGCAGGATGGGCCTTTCTGAGCGCGGAGAGGGTCTGATACCACTTGCGGATCTCGGTGTCCAGCACCTGATAGGGCGCCCGGTTGAAGGGATCGCAGAAGCCCTCCATGCCCACCTCGTCACCGTAGTAGATGGAGGGGATGCCGGGCAGGGAGAACTGCACCGCAGCGGCCAGAACCTGCCGTTTGCGGCCCAGCTCCGCCATCTCCGGGGTCACCACATAGTTCGCCTGGAACTGTCTGGCGGTGTGGCGGGCCTCAAAGTCCGTGGCGAGGCCGGTGCGGGTGCGCTCAACGTCGTGGCTGGCGGTGAGATTCATCAGCGCGTAGTAGAAGGGCTTCGGATAGTTCAGCCGCTGCTCCAGCAGGGCGTTCTGCAGATCCTTGGCGTCCCCCTGACCACGGAGGAAGGTCATCAGCGCCAGACGCATGGGATAGTTCATCACGCTGTCGAGAGAGGTGCCGAGGGCGTAGCGCCGTCTTGCGCCGTAGCTGCACTTGGTCACCGCATCCTCCCAGACCTCGCCGATGATGGCGGCGTCGGGATTTTCGGCCTTGGCGCTCTGGCGGATGTGATCCAGAACCTCATCTTCGATCTCGTCAGCCACATCCAGCCGCCAGCCGGAAGCGCCGCGCCGGAGCCAGGTTTTTACCACGCTCTTGTCGCCGGAGATGATCTTCTTGTCCCAGTCGGCGCAGTCGGTGTCGATGCTGGGCAGCTCCGGGAAGTCCCACCAGCTGCGGTAGCCGTTTTTGTACTTCTCGTCAAAGGTGTACCACTTCCGGTAGGGGGATCTGGCGCTGTGGAAGGCACCTGCCCCGGGGTAGTGCTTGTCGCGGTTGAAATACTTGCTGTCAGCGCCGGTGTGGGCAAAGACGCCGTCGAGAACAATCTTCATCCCGAGCTCCTGCGCCGCTGTGCACAATTCCTTAAAATCTTCGGTGGAGCCGAGGATCGGGTCGGGAATATCGTAATTGCCGGTATCATAGCGGTGGTTGGAGGCGCACTCGGTGATGGGGGTCAGATAGAGCACCGTGACGCCCAGCTCCTTCAGCTCCGAGAGCTTGCTCTGGATGCCCTTGAAGGTGCCGCCGTAGAAGTCGCAGGGCATATAGCTGCCGTCGGGCATATTGTTCTGCCACTCCACCGGCTCGTCCCAGCTTTCATGGACGTGGATCTCCTGGCCGCGCTGCCTGTGGGCCTCAAAGCCCTTTTTGGCGGTGTCGGAATCGTCGCGCGCGAAGCGGTCGGGGAAGATCTGATACATGACGCCGTGGTGGAGCCATGCGGGCGTCTCAAAGCCCTTTTCAAAGACCGTCAGCCGGAAGCCCTCCAGCTGCTCGGAGGTGAGGGTGCTGTGGCGGCCGTCTTTGGATGCGCAGAGCCACTGGCTGCCGCCATCTGGATAGGTCAGCAGGAACCGGTACCACAGGGGCTGGGCCTCGTCGGGCATCTTGGCAAAGACGGTGAAGCCGGTGTCCACCCGCTGCATGGGGTAGGAGCGGTGATAGTCGTCACCGTAGATCTCCAGCACCGCGCTGGCCACATAGCCCGCCTCGTCTCTCACAGAGAGCTGCACGTCACTGCCGACCTCCACCGCGCCCAGGGGGGAGCGGTCGGCTTCCGAGCCCGCGTCGTGCTTCGCGCTCTGATCTGCGTCCACCAGGGAGAGGAACAGCTCCGCGTAAGCTTCGGCAGACCGGCGGAAGCTGTAGTCGGCGGTCATGGCGTTGTATCGAAGGTGCTCGAAGGCGCCGCTGTCGATGTGATACAGTCCCACGGCGGTCTTGATGGTCTCGGCCATCTCGTGGGCGTTGAAGTTTGCAAAAGAGAAGCCGGTGCCGGCGCCGGTGAAGCGGTTGTAGGGCTCCACGCTGTCTCTCAGACCGCCGGTCTCCCGGACGATGGGCAGAGTGCCGTAGCGCATGGCGATCATCTGGCTGAGGCCGCAGGGCTCGAACCCGGAGGGCATCAGCAGGAAGTCAGCGCCGGCGTAGACCCGGTGGCTCAGAGCCTCGTCATAGCCGATGTAGGCGCAGACGCGGCCGCGGTGGCGGTTTTCCGCCTCCCGCATGAAGGTCTCGTATTTCTCATCGCCGGTGCCCAGCAGGATAAAGGCGAAGTCCTCGGTGTTGATGAGTTCATCCAGCACGCACTGCACCAGATCGAAGCCCTTCTGGGCGGTCATGCGGGTGACCATGGCCACAATGGGGGTTTCCACGGAGATCTGCAGCCCCAGCTGGTTGATGAGATCCTGCTTGCAGGCCTGCTTGCCGGACATGTCCTCCACGGAATAATGGGCGCTGATGCCGGGATCCGTTGCGGGGTCGAAGGTGCTGTAATCGATGCCGTTTAAGATGCCGCTCATCTCCAGGCGTCTCGCGCTGAGGATGCCCTCCAGCCGCTCGCCGTACCAGGGGGTCTGGATCTCGGCGGCATAGGTGGGGCTCACGGTATTGATCTTGTCGGAGAACACGCAGCCCGCTTTCAGGAAGTTGGCGCAGCCGTCCAGCTCCATGAACTCGGAGGTGAAATACCGATCCTCCACGCCCAGCAGATCCCGGACGTAATCAAAGCCGAACTTGCCCTGATAGGCGATGTTGTGGATGGTCAGCAGGGTGCGCAGCTTCCCCTGGGGCAGATAGCCGTACTGGGTTTTCAGCAGCATGGGCAGCATGGCGGTGTGCCAGTCGTTGCAGTGGAGCACCTCGGGGTCGAAGTCCAGTCTGGGAATGGCCTCCACCACGGCTCTGGCGAAGAAGGCATACTGCTCGCCCTCGGCCTCGCCGCCGCGGTAGATCCGGTCTCCGAAGTAGGACTCGTTGTCCACCAGATAGACGATGACGCCGTCTACCACCAGCTTCTCGATGCCCACGTACTGGTGCCGCCAGCCGAGATCGATGTAGAAATCGGTCAGGTGCTTCACACGCCAGCCGTATTTGTCCTTGATGACCCGGTGATAGGGCGTGATCACGCGGGCGTCCATGCCCAGATCCGCCAGATATTTCGGCAGCGTGCCCACCACGTCGGCCAGACCGCCGGTCTTGGCCAGCGGGGCGCACTCCGCCGCCGCCAGCAGCACGGCAGGCAGCGATTCGCGGTTTTTCTCACGGAGAAGATCTTTCAGAAAAGCTTTCATAGCATCCTCCTTGTCACTTGGCGGTAAAGGTGTAATAGACGCAGCTCAGGGGCGGCAGCTTCACGTGGGCCCGGTAGGGGAGATCATTGAAGGGCTCCTTCTCGGACTTGATGACCAGATCGGTCTCGGCGCCGCTTCCGCCGAACTCGGGATCGTCACTGTTCAGCATCTGGTGCAGCACGCCGGCCTTCGGCAGTCCGATCACGAAATCGTCATAGTAAACCGGGGTGAAGTTGCACACGCAGGCCACCCGGTGATGGTTCCGGCTGGTGCGCATAAAGGCGATGGAGCTCCGGTCGGCGTCGTTCACGTTCAGCCACTGGAAGCCGTCCCAGCTGTCCTCAATGTCCCAGAGGGCCCGGTGGGCGGTGTAGAATTTGTTCAGGGCCTTCGTGTAATTCTGCATGGCCTTGTGGGGCGGATAGAGCAGCAGCAGCCAGTCCAGCCCCTGCTTGAAGTTCCACTCGATGAACTGGGCAAACTCCGATCCCATGAAGGTGAGCTTCTTGCCGGGATGGGCGAACTGGTAGCCGTAGAGGGCTCTGAGGGTGGCGAATTTCTCCTCGTAATTGCCGAACATCTTGTCCACCATGGACTTCTTCCCGTGGACCACCTCATCGTGGGAGTAGGCCAGGATGAAGTTCTCCGAGAAGGCGTACATCATGGAGAAGGTGAGCTTGTTGTGCTCGAACCGGCGGAAATAGGGGTCGCAGGCGAAGTAGTCCAGCGTGTCGTGCATGTAGCCCATGTCCCACTTGAAGCTGAAGCCGAGACCGCCGTCGTAGGGCGGCTTCGTCACCGAGGGATAGGCCGAGGACTCCTCCGCAATGGTCATGCAGCCGGGGAAGCGGGAGAGGATGGCGCTGTTGAGCTTTCTCAAAAAGTCCACCGCGCCGAGATTGATGTTCCCACCCTCGCGGTTGGGAGTCCACTCGCCGTCCTTGCGTCCGTAATTCAGGTAAAGCATGCTGCTGACCGCGTCCACCCGGATGCCGTCGATGTGGTAGACGTCGAAAAACATCACCGCCGAGCTCACCAGGAAGCTCTGCACCTCCGGCATGGCATAGTCGAAGATCAGGGTGCCCCACTCGGGGTGGCTGGCCATGCGCTCTTCCTTGCATTCGTAGAGAAGCGTGCCGTCGAACCGCGCCAGACCGTGGGCGTCTCTGGGGAAGTGGGCCGGCACCCAGTCGATGATCACGCCGATGCCTGCCCGGTGCAGGGTGTCCACCAGATACATGAAGTCCTGCGGCGTGCCGTAGCGGCTGGTGGGGGCAAAATAGCCGGAGACCTGATAGCCCCAGGAGCCCTCGAAGGGGTACTCCGTAATGGGCATCATCTCCACGTGGGTATAACCCATGTCGCTGCAGTAGGCGGCCAGCTCGTCGGCGATGGTACGGTAGTTGAGCACGTAGGCGCCTTTGCCCTCCTCGGCCCGCTTCCAGGAGCCCAGATGCAGCTCGTAGATGCTCATGGGGGAGCGGAAGATGTTCTTCTTCGCTCTCTGCTTCAGATAAGCGCCGTCCTTCCACTCATAGCCGTCCAGACTCCAGACCCGGCTGGCGGTGGCGGGGCCGGTCTCGCAGTGGGAGGCGAAGGGGTCGGTCTTCAAAACCTCTTTCCCGTCGGCGCCCAGCACCCAGTATTTATAGAGAGCGCTGTGCTCCAGCCCGGCCTTCCGGATGGCCCAGGTGCCGTCGGGCAGACGGTCCATGGGATCTCTGTTGGTGTCCCAGTCGTTGAAGTCGCCCACCAGGGAGACCCGTCTCGCGTTGGGGGCCCAGACGGCGAATTCGTGGACGCCGGGCTCCACCTCGTGACAGCCCAGCAGCTTCCAGACGTCGGTGCCGCTGCCGTTGTGGAAGTCACCCAGCGCCAGCGGGCTGACGGTATAATTCTTTAAATCCATAAGTTCTCCTCTCTCTCTGGTTAATGCTCACAGATTATTATACAATGAATCGCCGTCGATTCCAACCTTTTTTTCATAAAAATGGCTTTGACTTTTCGATATGCATCCAATATACTGGACATAATCGGATGAAACTGTTATATATTGGCGAAAATGGGAGGAATTATTGATGTTTGCCTTCAATCACTTCAATTTTAACGTTCTGGACTTGGAGCGGAGCCTGAAATTCTACCACGACGCCTTGGGCCTCGACCCGGTGCGCACCAAGCAGGCGAAGGACGATTCCTTCACGCTGGTCTATCTGGGGGACGGCAAGACCAATTTCCAGCTGGAGCTCACCTGGCTCCGGGACCGCACCGAGCCCTATGACCTCGGCGAGCAGGAATACCACCTGGCCATGGAGACCCCGGACATGGAGGCCGCCCACAAGCTCCATGAGGAGATGGGCTGCATCGAATTCGAAAACCCCTCCATGGGCATCTACTTTATCACCGACCCGGATGGGTATTTGATTGAGATCATTCCGGAGAAGTAACAATACGAGAGTGTAAAGTGAAGAGTGTAGAGTGGAGATTAGGAATCTTTAATCCATCACGAAGTGATTCCACATCTTCACTCTTCACTCTCAACTCTTCACTCTAAAAAGCAGGAAAGACGCACTGCAGCACAAATCTGCAGTGCGTCGTTTTTATATGTTGTCATCGATCACAATCGGCTCTGTGGGCACCTTGTCCCAAGAGAAATCCGAGACCAGCTCCCATGCATGCACCGGCGCGTCGGTCTCCCGGAGTCCCGCCAGCTTCGCCAGCTTCCCGGTGAGTTGCTGGGGGGTGTAGCGTTCTCTGAGTCCCTCGGTGCTGAGATCCCCGTCCCGCTTGGAGAGCTTCCGGCCTTCCGGCGCCACCAATAAGGGCGCGTGGCAGTAGGCGGGCACCTCGCCGCCGAAGAGCTCGATCAGCAGCATCTGCCGCGCCGTGGAGCCAAGAAGATCTCTGGCCCGCACCACACGGTTCACGCCCATGTCCATGTCGTCTGCCGACACCGCCAGCTGATAGGCAAAGACCCCGTCGGATCTCCGGATGATGAAATCATCCCCGCCGGGGGAGAGGGTATCTACCTGTTTTCCGTAATGCCCGTCTGTCCAGATGAACGTCCGCTCCGGTACGTGGAGCTTTAAGGATGCTCTGCGCCCCATGGAGCGTTTTTCGCTTTTCTGCGCTTCCGTCAGATCCCGGCAGCCGCAGCCGGCGTCGCGCTGTTCTCCGGGGTGGGGCGCCGAGGCGGCCAGACGCTCGGAGCGGCTGCAGAAGCACTCGTACACAAGGCCCATGTCCTGCAGCTGTTTCAGCTTTTCGGCGTAGAAATCCCCGCGGGTGCCCTGGCGGTAATCCTGACTTCCGGGCTCCCAGCCCACGTCCCAGTCCAGCCCCAGCCAGCGGAGATCGTCGGCCATCTGATCGGCGTAGTGCTCCCAGCTGCGCTCCGGGTCCAGATCCTCCAGCCGAAACAGCATCACGCCGTCTTGGCTCCGCACATCCAGCCAGGCCAGCAGGGAGCTCATGAGATTCCCCAGATGGAGCCTGCCGCTGGGGCTGGGAGCGAAGCGGCCACAGACGCGGTCAGATTTCGTCATGGTCATCTTCATCCAGAATGCAGACGGTGAGCCATCGGCTCTCCATCCCAGCGTCGGTGAGCACCTGTCTGAGGGCTTCGGCCTTTTCTCCGACGGTCTCTGCCAGGGCGCTCCAGTGATAGATGGTCAAGGTCGCCTCCGGCAGCTCTGTGAGACAGTCATAGAGGGCGTCCAGATTCCCGCCGTACCAGTCCGGGAACTGCAGATCCTCCTTCAGCTGCCGGTGCAGCTCAGTGAGACTCTTGATCCGGTCTCCGTGAATGACGCATTCTCTCATTGTGAACCCTCCCCGTAGAGCTGCGTGAAGCTCTCATAGTGGTCGTCGGTGTAGAAGATCAGCCCGTCGTCGGAAAAGACGATCCGCTTGGCGCCGCGGCCGTTTTTGCCCATGGTGTCGATGTCGCACTCGGTGTAGTTATGACCTTGGGGCAGGATCCCCTCATAGTTCCCGAAGTGACTTCCGCCGATGGATTTTCCGGGGGCATAGGGCTCCAGCGAGCCGCCGCTCCAGCCGAGGGCCTGGGCTTCCTTCTTGGTGATGAAGTTGTTCGGCAGATGGCCGTATTGATGGATGTAGAGGGCCACATCGTCCTTCGTGGTGTAGCTGCCGTCCTCGTCCAGAAGCGCCGGTTCTTCCGATTCGGCAGGCGCCTCCGACTCTGCAGGCGGCTCCGTCTCAGGGGAGGGGGTCTCCACATTCGCGGTCTGGACAGCCGCCGTGGGCACGGGCGTGGGCTGCGGCTGTTTTTTCTTGCAGCCCGCGAAGATCCCCACCAGTGCCACCAGAAGCAGCAGCACCGCGATCCATTTTCTGAAAGACCGGTTCAATCCGATCACCTCTTTCCATTGGTTAGATCCAGTATACCCGACAATTCCGTGAGATTCAATGCCGAATTGCAAAAAACGAAAACAGAATTTTTTCACAAATCTCTTGACAACCCGACACCCTGCCGCTATAATAATAAAGCTGTTTCGGGGTGTAGCGCAGATGGTAGCGTGCATGGTTCGGGACCATGAGGCCGCGGGTTCAAGTCCCGC
>CADCQK010000121.1 GCA_902803575.1 Oscillospiraceae bacterium | reverse complement strand
GCTGCGGCAACGACTACATCTTCATCGAGAATTTTGACGGCGCCATCAAATCGCCGGAGAGCCTCTGTGTCAGCCTCTGCCAGCCCCACTACGGCATCGGCGGCGACGGCATTGTGCTGATCGAAAAATCCACCGTGGCCGACGCGAAGATGCGCAGCTTCAACAAGGACGGCAGCGAGGGCAAAATGGCCGGCAACAACATCCGCTGTGTGGCAAAGCTCCTCCACGACCGGGGCTACGTCCACGGCGACCGCATGACCATCGAGACCGGCACCGGCGTCTACCGGCTGCGGGTCTACACCCGAGACGGCCGCGCCCGCAGCATCTCCGTGGACATGGGGAAGGCCGACTTCGCGGTCTCCGCCCTGCCCGCCAACGTGGATGCGGAGCGGATGGTGGACTATCCCCTCACCATTGCGGGACAGGACTGGCGCGTCACCTGTGTCAGCGTGGGCAACCCCCACTGCGTCATTTTCAGAGACGACATCGACGCTCTGGATGTAGCCGGGATCGGCCCGGAGTTTGAGTTCGCGCCCATCTTCCCGGAGCGGATCAACACGGAGTTTGTCCGTGTGGTGAACCGCACCACCCTCCGGATGCGGGTCTGGGAGCGGGGCAACGGCGAGACCCTCGCCTGCGGCACCGGCGCCTGCGCGGCGGTTCTGGCGGCGGTGGAAAACGGCCTCTGCGACAAAGACAAGGACGTGACCGTGAAGCTCCTCGGCGGCGACCTCACCGTGAAAGTCACCGATGACGGCGTCACCCTCACAGGAGCCGCAACCCAGGTCTACGCCGGACACTTCTGGTATTAAAACAAAAAGACCCGAACATCTGTTCGGGTCTTTTTTGTTGTATTGGGAGCTTACAGCGCCGCTGCGGTTTTGGCAGCGAGTCTTGCGTTATTCAAAACCAGCTGGATGTTGCTCTCGAGGCTGTCACCGCCGGTGAGCTCCACCACTCTCGCCAGCAGGAAGGGAGTGGTCTCCTTGCCGTGGATGCCCTGCTCATTGGCTTCCCGGAGCGCCTGCTCGATGGCGGCGTCGATGGTGGCCTTGTCCATGGCGAATTCTTCGGGGATCGGGTTCGTCACCAGCATGCCGCCCTTGAGCTCCATCTCTCTCTGGGCGCGGAAGATGGCGGCCAGTTCCTCGGGGGTGTCCACTCTGGCGTCCACGCCGAGGCCGCTCTCTCTGGTGTAGAAGGCGGGCAGCTCGTCGGTGCCGTAGCCGATCACAGGCACACCCTTGGTCTCCAGCACCTCCAGAGTCAGGTTCAGATCCAGGATCGCCTTGGCGCCGGCGCAGATGACCATGACCGGGGTCTGGGCCAGCTCCTCCAGATCGGCGGAGATGTCCATGGTGGTCTCCGCGCCGCGGTGGACGCCGCCGATGCCGCCGGTGGCAAAGACCCGGATGCCCGCCATGTGGGCGATGAGCATGGTGGTGGCCACGGTGGTGGCGCCGTCGGCCTTTCTCGCGACGATCACGGGGAGATCTCGTCTGGAGACCTTGGCCACGCTGCGGCCGGCCTTGCCCAGATGCTCGATCTCCTCCTTGGAGAGTCCGGCCTTCAGTCTTCCGCCGATGATGGCGATGGTGGCGGGCACGGCCCCGGCATCCCGGATGGTCTGCTCCACCCGAAGGGCGGTCTCCACGTTTTTCGGATAGGGCATGCCGTGGGAGATGATGGTGCTCTCCAGACCCACCACGGGTTTTCCCTCGGCCAGCGCCTTGGCTACCTCGGGAGCAATGTCAAGATGAGGATTCATAAGATTAACTCCTAACGAATTGATTTTTCACGGAGATTTCATTCTACTCGCTTTTTCCGAAAAGTCAAGCAAAAACCGCATCCCGTGGGGGATGCGGTTAAGGTTTGGGCTGGATTCAGTCGTTGATGCCGGGGATGTTGGGGAGTCTGGCGATGCTTGCGGCGATCTCCTCGTCGGAGGGGATGTAGTCGATCATTTCGCCGTTGTGGAACTTCTCGTAAGCCACCAGATCGAAGTAGCCGGTGCCGGTGAGACCGAAGAGAATGGTCTTCTCCTCGCCGGTCTCCTTGCACTTGAGGGCCTCGTCGATGGCGACGCGGATGGCGTGGCTGCTCTCGGGGGCGGGGAGGATGCCCTCGACGCGGGCGAACTCCTCGGCGGCCGCAAAGACCTTGGTCTGCTCCACAGCCACGGCCTCCATGTAGCCGTCGTGGTAGAGCTGGCTCAGAGTAGAGCTCATGCCGTGGAACCGCAGGCCGCCGGCGTGGTCGGCGGAGGGAATGAAGCTGCTGCCCAGGGTGTACATCTTCGCCAGCGGGCAGACCATGCCGGTGTCGCAGAAGTCGTAGGCGTAGGTGCCGCGGGTGAAGCTGGGGCAGCTCTTGGGCTCGACGGCGATGATCTGGTAATCCCGCTCTCCGCGGAGCTTCTCACCCATGAAGGGGCTGATGAGGCCGCCCAGGTTGGAGCCGCCGCCGGCGCAGCCGATGATG
>CADCQK010000120.1 GCA_902803575.1 Oscillospiraceae bacterium | reverse complement strand
CTCGGCGTAGAAGGGGGTCTTGTCCAGCACCACGACGCCGGTGTTCCCTTCTCTGAGCTCCGAGCAGACCTCGTCGCCCTCCACCAGAGCCAGGATCTTGCCGACGTCCCTGCTGTGGTCATAGCCGGTGAATTCCGTGGGGGTGGCGTCCAGACCCAGGTCGATGCCCGCCCAGGCCAGATCGCCCAGCGCCTCTCTGGCCTTTCTGGCGCGGACGCGCTGCTCCTCCATCAGCTGATGGAAACCGTCCTCGTCCACGGTCATGCCCTGCTCGTCCACCATCTCAATGGTGAGATCCAGCGGGAAGCCGTAGGTATCGTAGAGCTTGAAGGCGTCGGCGCCGGAGAAGACGGTCTCGCCCTTTTCCTTGTGTTCCTTCAGCAGATCGGTGAAGATCGCCATGCCGGCGTCGATGGTCTTGCCGAAGTTCTGCTCCTCATTCAAAATCACGCGGGTGATGTAGTCCTGCTTCTCTCTGAGCTCCGGATACTGGCACTCGTTTTCGTGGATGACGGTGTCCACCACCTCATGGAGGAAGGGGCCGTTGACGCCCAGCAGCTTGCCGTGGCGGGCCGCTCTCCGCAGCAGGCGGCGAAGGACGTAGCCTCTGCCTTCGTTGGAGGGCAGGACGCCGTCGCAGATCATCATGACACCGGAGCGGATGTGGTCGGTGATGACACGCAGGCTCACGTCAGTCTTGGCGCTGTCGCCGTAGTGGGCGCCGGTGAGCTCACTGACCTTTTTGGTGATGTTCATGACGGTGTCAACTTCGAACAGGTTGTCCACGCCCTGGCACACCACGGCCAGACGCTCCAGACCCAGGCCGGTGTCGATGTTCTTCTGCTTAAGCTCGGTGTAGTTGCCGTTGCCGTCGTTGTCGAACTGGCTGAAAACGTTGTTCCAGACCTCCATGTAGCGGTCGCACTCGCAGCCGGGGGCGCAGTCGGGCTTGCCGCAGCCGTACTTCTCGCCCCGGTCATAATAGACCTCGGAGCAGGGGCCGCAGGGGCCGGCGCCGTGCTCCCAGAAGTTGTCCTCTTTGCCGAGACGGGTGATCCGCTCGGGGGCGATGCCGATCTCGTCCCGCCAGATGTTGAAGGCCTCGTCGTCGTCCACATAGACAGACGGGTACAGCCGGTCGGGGTCGATCTCCAGCCACTCCGGGCTGGTGAGGAACACCCAGCACCAGGCGATGGCTTCGTGCTTGAAGTAGTCGCCGAAGGAGAAGTTGCCCAGCATCTCGAAGTAGGTGCCGTGGCGGGAGGTCTTGCCGATGTTCTCAATGTCGCCGGTGCGGATGCACTTCTGGCAGGTGCAGACGCGCTTTCTCGGCGGGGTCTGCTCACCCTTGAAGTAGGGTTTCATGGGCGCCATGCCGGAGTTGATCAGCAGCAGGGACGCATCGTGCTGTGGGATCAGGGAAAAGCTGGGCAGACGCAGGTGATCCTTCGTCTCAAAGAAGCTCAGAAACTTCTCGCGCAGCTCGTTCAGGCCATAGGGTTTCATGGTGTTTCCTCCTAGAAATATAGAAATCGACGAATGCGCGCATCCGGTCGAAGCACGCATGGGGAGCGCGAGGGGATGGGCTTCCCCTCGCAGGATGTAATCATTTCCAGACGCCGAAGGCGGCTGGTTCTTTTCATTTGCGGTCAAAGTCAGCAAATGAAAAAACTCGCCCCCGTAAAAACAGGGGCGAGAAAAAATGACTCGCGGTACCACCCTGATTATCCTTTCGGACATCTCGTGTCATCCGATAACGGGGATGGGGCGTCCGGTCCTCCCGGATGGCTCAAAGAGCGGCCGCCGGATCTGCATCACCGAGGGGCTTGCACCCTCCCCCTCTCGCTGCGGGCAGCAGGAACCGGTTCTTCTCTTGTCAAAGCCAAATACAGGTGCTATTTTACCACAGATTTTTTGGTTGTCAAGTCACCCCATGGCGCGATAGAGGAAGGTGACGATCTGGGCGCGGGTGCAGGGGGTGTTGGGCTGGAAGCGGTTGTCGCCCGTGCCGTTGGTGATCTCATTGTCCAATGCCCAAATGACGGCATCTGCAAAATAGTCCCCCGGGTGCACATCGGAAAAGCCGGCGCCGTCGGGCTGCACGGGAGGCTCGTCAAAGAACCGGTAAAGGAAGGTGACGGTCTGGCCCCGGCTGACGGTGTCCTCCGGGCTGAATTTGCCTTCTCCGGTGCCCTGGGTGATGCCATTTTCCACCGCCCAGAGGACGGCGTCATAGTAATAGGCTCCCTTCTTCACGTCGGAGAAGGGGTTGGCCGCTTTCTTCGGCTCCGGGGAACCGGCGGCCCGCCAGAGGAAGGTCACCATCTGGGCCCGGTTGCAGCTGAGCTCCGGGGAAAAGTGGCTCTCGTCCGTGCCGTTGGTGATGCCCTGCTCCACGGCCCAGTCCACGGGCTTATAGTAATAGGCGTTCTCGTCCTGCACATCCACAAAGGCGGGTCCCCGCTCCACGGAATAGGCCTCATATTGATATTCATATTTTTCCACGCTGCCGTCGGCGTAGGTGGTGGTCTCCGTGCTCTGGTTGCCGTTTGCGTCATAGGTGAACTCCGAGACGTACACATTCGCCCCGCCGCTCTGCATCTGCACCTTCACCAGATTTCCGGCGGCGTCATAGGTCATGCGCACCCATTCGCCGGGAAGGTCGGCGCCGTTGGCATCGGTGTAGATCACGGCGGTGTTGCGTCCGGCAGCGTCGTACTCCATGCGGGAATACTCCGTCTCAGAAAGCTGTCCGTCTTCATAGAAGCGCTGCTCCTGACGCACCACATTGCCATCCTCGTCACAGGTGAGAAACCGCTCCTGCTGCACCACGCCGTTTTCCAGCGTCCGTGTATAATTCAGGTAGCCGGATGCGTCCCATTTGTATTCCTGCACGGTAACGTCACCGGTGGCGGCGTTCGTCTGGATCTGGCGGCCGCCGTCATCGGTCGCTTCGTAGGTGTAATCGATGCGGTACTTCTCGCCCCAGTTCTCCACCTCCCGGATGCATCTGCCGGATTCGTCATAGACACTGGTGATGCTGGAGACGATGCTGAAGCTGCCGGGGATCTCGTCCGGCTCAAAGGTGTCCTCCGTGATCTGATTGTGAACATCGTTGTAGCGGATGCGGATCTGCCGGATCAGTTCCCCGTCCTCATACTGAAAGACCTGCGTCGTCCGATAGCCGGTCTCCCGATAGGCCATGGCGCCTGTCGGCAGCAGCGTCAGCACCAGCATCACAGCCAGCGCGAGACTGATAAACCTCTTTTTCATCGTTTTCTCTCCTTTTCTCAAAAAATGGTACGGTGTAATCAGTATACACCGTACCATTCTGATTTGCAATTGTAAAACGAACCCAATCCGTTCACCGCAGCGCAAGCTGCTCCAGAAACGCGGTGATCTTTTCAAACTGCATGGAGTGGCTGGCCTTCACCAGCACCCGGTCGCCTCTCTCGATCAGCGCGGGCAGGGCCTCCAGGACCTCCGGGAGTGTGTCGAAGCTGTGAACGTTCACGAGTCCCGCTTCTCTGGCGCCGGCGGCGGTGTGCTTCGAGAGACTGCCGCAGGTGATCAGCAGCTTCACGTCGTTCTCTGCGGCGCATTTGCCGGTTTCAAAATGAAGCTTCGTCTCGTCTTCGCCCAGCTCGCCCATGTCGCCCAGGATGGCCACCCGGCGCTTGGCCTCGGCGTGGCGCATGCTGCGGAGTCCCGCGGCGGTGGAGTCGGGGTTGGCGTTGTAGCAGTCGCTGACGATGGTGAAGCCATGCGCCTCGATGACTCTGGCCCGCTCCCCCGCGGGGGCGTAGGCCGCGATGCCGGTTTGGATCTCCTCATCGGTGAGACCGTATTCCATGCCCACGGCGGCGCCCTCCAGGGCGGCGTAGATCATGGGCTCCCCGTAGGCGGTGATGTGGATGGGGATGCGTCTCTCGCCGGAGACCACGGTGCATTTCGTGGTGCCGTCGGGCAGATGCTCCACGTCCTCGGCCCGGACGTCGCAGCCCTCGGAGAGGCCGAAGGTGATCTTCCGCTGACGGCAGGTCATGGCGCGGAGCAGATCGTCGTCGCCGTTGACGAACACCGGGGCACCGTCTTTCATCACGTTCAGGACCGAGGTCTTCTCCTGGAACACGCCCTCGCGGTCACCGAAGAACTCCAGATGGGCTCTGCCGATGATGGTGATGAGCATGGCGTCGGGCTTTGCCATCTCTGCCAGGGGCGCCATGTCGCCGAAGTGGCTGACGCCCAGCTCGATCACCGCGAAGTCGTGCTCAGGCTCGATTCTGGAAAGGGTCATGGGGACGCCCAGCTGATTGTTGAAATTCCCCGGGGTTTTCAAAACCGAGAACCGCTGACCCAGCACCGAGGCCACCATTTCTTTCGCGGTGGTCTTGCCCACACTGCCGGTGACGCCCAGAACCGGGATCTTCAGCTTGCTGCGGTAGTCCGCGGCCAGTGTCTCCAATGCCTGCTGCACATCCGGCACCACGATGACGGGGCCGCTCTCCCCTTCCGGGACAAACTTTGCAAGGGCGCAGCTGGCCCCCGCCTCCAGAGCCGCGTGGATGTACCGATGGCCGTCCACTTTCTCCCCGGTCAGCGCCGCGAAGAGGGCGCCGGGAGTCACCTCCCGGTTGTCTCTGACGATGCCGGTGATCTCTGCGCTGCCGTCGCCGTGGAGCGTTCCGCCCAGCAGCTTGGCAGCCTCTTGAACCGTATATCCTCTCATATTCAGACCTCGTCAACCATGGACAGCGCGATGATGTGCTCACACAGCGCTCCGTAACTGATACCCACCGCGGCGGCCTCCTGGGGTACCAGACTGGTGGGGGTCATGCCGGGGAGAGTGTTGATCTCCAGGAACCAGAGCTCGCCCTCCTCATCCAGAATGAAGTCAGCGCGGGAGTAGGCCTTGAGCCCCAGGGCGTTGAACACCGTCACAGCCCGCTCGCCCAGCAGCTTTTCCGTCTCCGCCGGGATGGGAGCGGGCGTGATCTCCTTCGCCGCGCCGGGCTGGTACTTGTTCTCGTAATCGTAGAAGCCCTGCAGCGGGATGATCTCGATGCTGGGCAGGGGCTTGCCGTTTAAGATGGCGATCTGGATCTCGCGGCCCTGAATGTACTGCTCTGCCACCACGCGGTCGCCCTCCTTGGCGGCGTCCAGCAGCGCGTCTCTGAGCTGCTGCTCGGTCTTTGCGATTGCGACGCCGATGCTGCTGCCGGAGTCCACAGGCTTCACCACGCAGGGCAGCTTGACGCGGCTGCAGATGGCGTCCAGATCCATGCACTTGCTGTCGATGATCTCCCAGGCCGGGGTCTTGACCCCCAGCGGCGCCACCAGACGCTTGGTCATGTCCTTGTCCATGGCCACGGCGCTGCCCAGGTAGCCGCTGCCGGTGTAGGGGATGCCCAAAAGGTCAAAGGCAGCCTGGACGCGGCCGTCCTCGCCGGTGCGGCCGTGAAGCGCCAGGAACACCACGTCTGCCATAGAGCAGACCTCCAGCACGCCCTTGCCGAACTGACTCTTGGACTGCCACTTTCTCGAGGCTTTCACCGCCTTCAGATCCGGCGCCACCTCAGAGATCTTATCGCTGCCCAGGGCCGGCGGGTTGTCGAAGATCTGCTCCAGATCTCCTTCGTAATCCTCCAGACCCAGGAACATATCCACCAGCACCGCCTGGTGGCCTCTCTCGGTGAGGGCGGCGGCGATCTTGGTGCCGCTGGAAATGGACACGTTCCGCTCCGGGCTCAGGCCGCCGCACAATACTACAATCTTCATTCTCAGGTTCTCCTTCCTGCAATTCACAATATAACAATGTATTATACCATATCAAAATGCATTCGGCAAGTTGACATTCTTGCCTTTCTCCGATATAATGTTGTAGTTTTCTTGATATTGCCATTCTGAAGGGAATGTTTTTTCTATGCACTATGTGGTTATGGATCTGGAATGGAACCAGGCCATGAGCTCCAACTCCTCGGTGTTCAACCATCTGCCCATCCGGCTTAGAGGTGAGATCATCGAGATCGGCGCGGTGAAGCTGGACGAGAATCTCCGCCCCGCCGAGGAATTCCAGATCGACGTGAAGCCCATCTATT
>CADCQK010000119.1 GCA_902803575.1 Oscillospiraceae bacterium | reverse complement strand
TGGTGTGGCAATCCGTTCTCTTGCAGTCCAGACTATATCTTAGCAATATGATAGGCGAATCCGTTCTGTCTTAACGTCCTGCTTGTTTCAAGTCCGCCGCCGGGGGATGCGGATTGCCACACCAGTGTGCGCACTGGTTCGCAATGACACCCTTTTAGTCTGGTGCAAGTCACAGCCCTACAAACTCCATTTTATCGGTGAAATGTGAAACTTCATTTAAACTCCACACTCCACACTCCTAACTCCACACTCGCTCGCTAAACTCCAATTTACCGCCGAAAGAAAAAACTGACGCCAGTACAGACGTCAGTTTTGTTTTCTTTGTTTCGGCTTACTCCACACCGTTGATGGCGATGATGTTCAGCACCGGGGTCTCGTCGGTCATGTAGTTGGGATCCGCCAGCCACAGGTCGCCGGCGCCCAGGCAGATGCCGTCGCCGTTCATGAACAGGTGGGTGCAGGTCTCCTGGGTCATGGCGTTGAAAGCGCTATCTGCGACGTGCATGTCCTTCAGAGTCGCCAAAAGGGCGGCCTCGTCCTCGACGGCGACGCCGTTGACATTGACGGGATACTGCACATACTCGGCGATGACGTCCCACTCCTCATTGAGGTAGGCACCCTTCAGGAATTCGGCGAAGGCCTCCACCTCGGAGGCGGACATGGCGGTGACGGCGCTGTAATCGGTCTCCTCGGTGACGCCGCCGCCCACGAAGATCATGCCCTCGGCCGCGTGCTCCTTGGCGTCGTCCCAGGTGAGCACATACTCATCGGCGGAGAAGCTGATGGTGCCGGTGCCGTCCTCATAGATCACGTCCTCTTTGGCCACGGAGCCGTCCTCGTTGAAGGTCACTTCCTTCTTGACGCAGTCGGTGTAGTCCACGGTGAGCTTGTCGGTGTCCAGCTTGCCGCTCATGGTCCACTCAGCGTGGGTGGCGGCGCTGCTGCCCCAGGTGACGGTGAACTGGGCCTCATCGGCGCCCTTGCACTCCACGATCACGGTGGCGCGGTCGCAGCCGTAGGTGCCCACGAAGTTCATCACAGGGTTCTGGCCGTCGGATTCGGCGGCCTCGCTGCCGGAGGTATTGTCCTTGGCAGAGCAGGCGGCCAGAGACAGGGTCATGACGACCGCCAGCAAAAGGGTCAGAAACTTTTTCATTTTGTTCTTCCTTTCTTCTTAAAAGAATTATGGCATCGGCGTGTCCTCCCGCGCCGCTGCTTGCAGCTACATGGACGGAACGGCTTCGAATATGTTCCGCACTTTTTCCGCGCCCGGGGAAAGGCGGGGCCTCCGGCAGCAGACAGCGCTGCCCTGCCGGTCCGGTCCATCATACCACACTTTACCGCAAAAATACAACAAAAATCCCGATTTCGTGTTGGAACCGCGGCGGTTTTATGATATGATGAAAAAAACCAAATACAACCGAGAAATAAGGAGGAAGCGATGAAACACAGAGGATTGAAACGGCTGATCGTTGTGCTGAGCGTTCTGGCCCTGGTGCTGGGCTGCTGCAGCGCGGCCTTCGCCGCCGGCAGCGACTATCGCTACACCGCGGGAAAAGACGGTCTGACCCTCACGGCCTACACCGGAAGCGCCGCGAATCTCACCATCCCCTCAGAGATCGACGGCAAGCCGGTCACCGAGATCGGAGATGGCTGCTTTCAGGGCATGGTCTGCCTGAAACGCGTCCACGTGCCGGAGGGCATCCGGCGCATCGGCGACTACGCCTTCGAGTGCTGCAGCGCCTTGCAGCGGATCTACCTGCCCGACTCCCTGCAGGAGATCGGCGACGGGGCCTTCTCCGGCTGCGGCCACCTGACCCTGGCGGATCTGCAGGACGATGTGCAGCGGATCGGCAGAGGCGCCTTTCTCTGCTGCGACGCGCTGGTGAGCATCGAGCTGTCCGCCGCGCTGGAGACGCTGGGTGACTTCGCCTTTGCGGGCTGCAGCAGTCTGGCCAGTGCCGTCTTCGGCGGCGGAAAGCTGCAGACCGTCCCCGACCGGGCCTTTTACGGCTGCGAGGCACTGACCCGGATCAAACTCCCGGAGAGCGTCACCGGCATCGGCAAGCGGGCCTTCTCCGGCTGCAAGAGCCTGCAGAGCTTCTATCACGGTACCGCACTCACCGACCTCGGCGGCTATGTCTTTGAAAGCTGCGAGCGTCTGGGCAGCGTCAGCTTCACCGCCCCGGTGATCCGCACCGGCGCGCTGGCGGGCTGTGTCGAGCTGAACTATCTGATGCTGAATGAAGGCGTGAAGACCATCGAGCCTCAGGCCTTTTCCGGCGCGGGAGTGACGGATCTCACCCTCAGCGGCACCGTCACGGACATCGCCCCCGGCGCCTTCTACGGCTCCGGCATCACCTCCGTCAGTCTGGAGGAAAATGAGGCCTATCAGATCAAGAACGGCGCCCTTCTGACCGCCGACGGCAAGACCATGCTCTACTGGATGCCGGAGGATCCCTACGCGGAAGAACCTCAGACCGGCTTCACCGTGCCGGAGGGGGTGGAGATCATCGAGGCCTACGCCTTCGCCGCCTGCCCGCTGACGACGATCCAGCTGCCCAAGAGTCTGAAGGAGATCCGGGCCTACGCCTTCACGGAGACCAATATCGAGGATATGAAGATCCCCGAAGGGGTGAAGGTGGATCCCAGGGCCTTCGGTGATGTGGAAGAGAACGCCGACGCGCTGGCCGCCGTCCTGTCTGCCGACAGCAGCGTGGAGACGAAATCCGCCGCCGGAGACAAGAGCATCTACCGCGAGGCGGATTACAAAGACTACCACGTGATCTCCAACGAGGAATTCGACCGCTGGAGCGAAGAATACCTCGCCTACAACGAAAAGCACGGCAACCCCATCTCCACGGATCTGATCCCCTACATCATGCGCTACAAGGGCGAGGTCATCCCCCACTTCATGGCCATGACCGCCGTGCAGAACCACGACCCGGAGATGTGGGCCAACGCCGTGAACTTCTTCGGCGACGACTTCGAGCAGATGTATCTGATGATGAACCACGGCCTGTTCACCGAGCTGCACCGGGGCAAAATGCAGGAAAACCTGGTGCTCTACAGCGGCGTCTATGACAGCCAGCTCATGGCCGCTGCCGGCACCGACACCGTGCCCACCAGAGCGCAGCTCATCGACGCCATCGGCAGGGAGTTTACGGATCCCGTCATGATCAGCACCACGCCGGACGCCGGGGTGGCCTGCGGATTCGGCGACACGCTGTTCATCATCTATGCCTCCAGGGAGGCCATGGAGGCCCAGGGTGCCGTGAACATCGATGCGGCAGCCCACACCAACGAAAACGAGATCCTCATGTCCGCCAACGCCCGGTATCGGGTGCTGGATGTGGGCGACATGACCGTGACCCGTCAGGATCCCTGGGACGAGGCGCCGGTCACCGAGGAGCGCAGCTACGTCCGGGTGGAACTGCTGCCGCCCGAACAGCCCGCGAACCCCTTCGTGGATGTGGCGGAGGGTCAGTACTACTATGACGCCGTCCTCTGGGCGGTGAAAAACGGCATCACCACCGGCATCGACAAGTCCCACTTCTCCCCCAGCGGCGACGCCTCCAGAGCCCAGATCGTCACCTTCCTCTGGAGAGCCGCCGGCATGCCGGAGCCGAAGACCGCCGACAATCCCTTCAAGGACGTCTCGAAGGACGCCTACTATTATAAAGCCGTCCTCTGGGCGCTGGAAAACGGCGTCACCACCGGCATCGACAAGACCCGCTTCGCACCTGGGAAGGTCTGCACCAGAGGGGAGATCGTCACCTTCCTCTATCGGGCAGACGGCAGCGAGAAGGTCGAAGGGAAAAATCCCTTCACTGATGTTTCCAAGGACAGCTTCTACTATGACGCGGTGCTGTGGGCCCTGGAGAAGGGTGTCACCAAAGGCACCGGCGATGCCCGCTTCTCCCCCATGAACCGCTGCACCCGCGGCGAGACCGTCACCTTCCTGTACCGGGCACAATAACCAATCCCCAATCAAAAAAAGCACAGAAAAAAGGACGCCCAAGGGCGTCCTTTTTTATTTCAAATGGGTGGCCCGATGCAGTTCAATCCGATTCGCCGCGGATGCTGTGCCGGTATTCCAAAGGGGTGACATTCAGCCTCGATTTGAAAAACCGGCTGAAGCTGCTGGCGCCGCTGAATCCGAGAGAGACCGCAATATCAGCAACGGGCAGCTGGGTCTGCCGCAGCAGCTCGCAGGCCCGCCGCTCCCGATGGCGGCCGCGGTATTCCGACATGGTCATGCCGGTGACCTCCTTGAAGGTGTATTTCAGCTTGGACTTGCTCATGTGCACCAGATTCGCAAGAGTGGTCTGATCCATCTCGCCGTCCAGATGCGCGTCGATGTAGTCCATGAGGGCCGTGATGCTCTCCCGATCCTCCGGGCTGACGTTGATCTTCTGCACCGTGTCCCGCCGCTGGTTCCGGGCCGCCGCGGTGCACAGTGCCAGCAGCTCGTAGATCTTCGCGGAGTAATACACGTTCCGCATCTCGGCGTCCTCCCGGATGGGGCAGTTCTCCAGCTGGTGGAGCACCGGCAGCAGCTCCGGCACCCCAACCAGATCGTGCATCTGTTTCAGAGCTCCGTCGGTAAAGACGTCCCTTGCCACGGCGTGGTGGGAGAAGATCTCCTCCGGATCCAGAATGATCATGAAGCCACGGCACCGGGCACCCTGACTGAGCGTCAGAGATTCGAACTGCGCGTGGTCGATGTTGGTGTAAAGGGTCTCCGGCTCCAGGGGGCGCTTCTCCCCGGCGGCAGAGCGAAAGCCGCCCACCGTACGAAAAAAGGCGATGCAATTGTAGGGCTCAAAGGCGTCCTGCACGATGATGTCGCGGCCGGGCGTGCAGTCGAAGACCATGATGCACAGGTTCGAATCCGCCCGGTAGAACCGGCACTCCCCTGTTCCGAATGCAGGCTGGAGCGCAAAGCACAGACAGCTGTCCTGCCGCTGTTCGCAATCCGAGGGCTGCAGATGGAGGGCCGCACTGACTCTGGCGATGACCTCCTCGACCGTGATGGACAAACCCGTTCGCCTGCCTTTCTGCTGATGATCTCAAAACGTCTGTGTTTGTTAGCCTTCACTAACTCAAAAAAATTATCATATTTTTTCCCATCCGTCCACTCAATTCGGACAGTTTTGACGTTTTTATCAAAAAAGTTGCCCGATCCGTATCTTCTGAGCCGGAATCCCGTTCCAGAATAATGAAAGAGACGAACCGAAGTCCGTCTCTTTTTCTTATGGGAGATCCTTTCACAGCTCCTGTGGATCTCGTTTTACGCGGCCGGTCTCGATTCCAGGAACCGCATGAGGATGGCGGCGGCCTCGGCTCTGGAGGCGCTGCCTTTGGGCGCCAGGGTGGTTTCGCTGCGGCCGGTGATCATGCCCTCGGCGTTGGCCCACTGCATGGCACTTTGTGCCCAGGGGCTGATCTGCGCGGCGTCGGTGTAACCGGAGAGATCCGCCGTCTTTCCGATGTCGTAATCCTTATACTTCGCGTAGCGCTGGAGCATGGCGGCGAACTGCTCACGGGTGAGGGTGTCCGTGGGGCCGAACCTGCCGTCGCCGTAGCCCTCCACGATGCCCTTGGAATTGGCCCAGATCACCGCATCGGTGTACCACTGATCCTTCTGCACATCGGTGAAGGGGCTCTTGCCGCTGACCTTGGGGGACTGCTCCATCCGGTAGAGGAGGGTGGCCAGCATGGCGCGGGTGGTGCTGCCGCTGGGGTCGAATTTGGTCTCCGAGACGCCGTTCATGAGCTGATTCTCCACGGCGTAGTCCACCGACTCATGATACCAGGCGTGCTGATTCACATCCGCAAACTGCTTCGCGGGGCAGTCGTGATTACTGCCGAAGCCCTGGATCTGCTCCAAGGGGTTCGCCACATAGACCGCACGGTTGGAGGCGGGCTCCCCCTTGCTGTCCACCAGAGAGAAGGTGACGCCGCGCAGACCCTCCATGGCCCCCTGCTTCCAGATGGGCTCCATGTCGATGTCATAGTGGTAGACCTGGCCGGTGTAATCGGCGTCATCGGCATCGAAGCGCTGCAGCTGCTCCTTGGTGGGCAGACTGAACTTCATGGTGCGCTCCTTGCCGCTGTCGCCATAGTCGAAGACCGCCTGGATGGTGGGGGTCTCCTGCCCGATGAGGGTGTTGTTCTCGATGGCGGTGCTGACGAAATGTCTGCCGCCGATGACCACGCCCTCGGCGCGGAAGGAGGTGTTGTCCGCCTTGAGGGCGGCGGTGTTCACGAAGTCGTCAATATCGCCGTCATACTTGTTCACATCCAGATCCACGATGATCTGGTGCTCTTTGTTGGTGTCCCAGTTGGGGTTGGGCTTCACCTGGAGAT
>CADCQK010000118.1 GCA_902803575.1 Oscillospiraceae bacterium | reverse complement strand
TCCAGCTTCGACCCGGTCCGCCGCGAGGTGGCGAGACTGGCGCTCGAAAAGCTCATTCAGGACGGCCGCATCCATCCCGCCCGCATCGAGGAGATGGTTGCCAAGGCGCAGAAGGAGGTCAACGCGATCATCCGCCAGGAGGGCGAGCGCGCCGCCTTCGAGACCAACATCCACGGTCTCAATCCGGAGATCATCAAGCTCCTGGGCCGCATGAAATACCGCACCAGCTACGGCCAGAACGTGCTGCAGCACTCCATCGAGGTCTCCCACATCGCGGGCCTCATCGCCTCCGAGCTGGGTGCCGACGTGAACATCGCCAAGCGCGCAGGTCTTCTCCACGACCTGGGCAAGTCCATCGACCACGAGGTCGAGGGCAGCCATGTGACCATCGGTGTGAACCTGGCCAGAAAGTACAAGGAGAACGAGAACGTCATCCATGCCATCGAGGCGCACCACGGCGACGTGGAGCCCCACACGCTGGAGGCCTGCATCGTCCAGGCGGCCGACACCATCTCCGCCGCCCGCCCCGGCGCCAGACGGGAGAACATCGAGAACTACGTCAAGCGTCTGGAGAAGCTGGAGGAGGTCACCAAGTCCTTCCCCGGCATCGGCAGCTGCTACGCCATCCAGGCCGGCCGCGAGATCCGCGTCATGGTCAAACCCGAGGAGGTCAGCGAGGACCAGATGGTGCTGCTGGCCCGCGAGATCGCCAAGAAGATCGAGGACGAGCTCACCTACCCCGGCCAGATCAAGGTGCACCTGCTCCGCGAGACCAAGGCCGTCGATTACGCAAAATAAAACTTTACTCCCTTCGCAAACGCGAGGGGAGTTTTTGTATGTGCATATGAGCGGTAAATTTTAGTTTATCGGGATGTTGGAATGATCCACCGTAGGGCGGGGACCTGTGCCCCGCCGCCACAGAATGACATTGAACCAACGGCGGGGCACAGGTCCCCGCCCTACAAGGAACGAGCGATAAACTCCCAATTTACCAGTCAAAAAACCCTCCACCGACTGCTGCCGGTGGAGGGCGGGTATCAGGTTCTGCTCAGTTCTTGGTGGCGGTCCACTTCTCGAAGCCGTTGGCGTCACGGTTGTAATCGTGACCGTTGGTGGCCTCCTGGATGGCCAGGAAGTACCACTGCGTGGGGTCGGCGTTGTCAGGGAACACCTTCATGCCAGAAATGACCATGTCACTCAGGTTCTGGGGATTGCGGGACAGCAGACGGTTGACCATGGTGATGGTCTCAGCACGGGTGATGAGATTGTCGGGTCTGAAGGTACCGTCCTCATAGCCAACGATCCAGCCGTTCTTGGAAGCGGTCTGGACGTAGTTGTAGTACCAGTAGCCGGGGGCAACGTCCGTGAAGTTCTTGGCAGCCTGCGGTGCGGAGGCAAAGCTGTTGTTCAGCACCTGCACGCGGGTCAGGATGGCAGCCAGCTCAGCACGGGAGATCGGATTATCCGGTCTGAAGGTGCCGTCCTCATAACCCAGAAGCACGCTAGCCTGGGCGAGAGCGGAGATGGGCTCGTTGGCCCAGTAGGTGCTGCTCACGTCCTTGAAGTTATTGACCTTGGAGCTGTAGCGGGCCTTGCTGGCGTCGGTCATCAGGTTATAGAAGATCTGGGCGACCTCAGCGCGGGTGATGGTCTTCAGCGGCTGCACGGTGCCGTCCTCAAAGCCGCGGATGTAAGCCTTGTGGCTCTCATTGTCCAGCACGGGAGCGGTGGGCTCGGCGGTGGGCTCAGCGGTGGGCTCAACAGAGGGGGACGGGCTGGGATCGGTCGTGGGAGAGGGGCTGGGATCCGCAGCGCCTGCGGGGGTGATGGTCAGGGTCACATCGCCGGAGTCCATGGTGACGCCCAGGGCGTCGATGCTGACACGGCAGAAGAAGACGTAGGTCTCAGTCTCCGTGGGAGCGGTGGAGCGGGTGACGGTGAGGGTCTTGGTGTCCGCGCCGGAATAGGTGTTCTGGTCGGTGACCTTGCTCACGGCGTTGTAGCCGGTCTTGTCGCGGAGGTACCAGGTGTAGGTATAGCTGCCGTTGAGGATCAGGTCGGCAATGGTGCTGTTGTCGTTGCCGTTGGCCTTCAGAGCGGAGATCAGCTCGCTCAGATCCACGCCGCGGGCCAGCAGGGTGTCGACCAGCTTGTCGGCGTCAAAGCCGCTGTCGCTGTTGGTGGCGCCGGAGATCAGGTCGGAGAGCTTCACGCCGCCGTCCAGCAGACCGTTGATGAGCTTCTCAGCATCAAAGTTGGATTCGGTGCTGGCAGCCAGAGCGTCGATCAGGGAGGAGACGGTGTCGGCGTCAAAGTTCTGGCCCATGTTCTCCATGGCGGTCTTCACCATGTCGGCGAGGGTCTGCTGAGCGTCTTCATCGTTGTTGGCGGTGCCGACCAGAGCCTTCACCAGGTCTTCCAGGGTCTGCTCGTCGGGATCGCCGCCGAAGGCCTTGATCACGGCTTCGGCAACGTCTTCCACCTTGAAGTCATCGCCCAGAGTCTCCTGGAGCTTGGAGACCAGAGCGTCCATGTCGATCTTGCCGTCCACGGGCTGGAGCTTCGCAAACAGATCGTCGATCTTGGCTTCCGCTTCCTCGTCGAAGGCGGCGCCGTAGCGCTCCTTCAGGGCTTCCTTCAGGTACTTCTTGATGCTGTCCAGAAGCTGGCTGGCGTTGTCGTCAGCAGCGGGGGTCTCGGGCTCGGTGTCGCCTGCGGGCTCATTGCCGGTGGCAGGAGTCTCGGCGTCGCCGTCGGAGGTATGGGCCTCAGCGTTGTCGTCAGCAGCGGGGTCCGGAGAAACTTCGGCAGTGGGAGCCGGCGTGGCGTCAGCATCGTTGTTCTTCAGGAAGCCCTTGAGGAAGTCCACCAGGGTGTCCTTGATGCTGCTGCTGTCGTTGCCATTGATCAGGTTCATCAGATCAGCAAACTGCTCGCTGTCCTTCAGATCGTTGACGATCTTGGAGAAGTCGAAGCCGTTGCCGCTGTCGTCGCCCTTGAGCATGTCAACGATCTCATTGATGCTGAAGTCGGAGTCCTGCAGACCGCCGAGAATGGAGGTCCAGTCCACGCCGCTGTCATCCAGCAGCTTGGTGATCTGGTCGATCTGGAGACCGCCCTCCTTCAGGGCGTTGATCAACTGACCGAGATCGAAGCCGGTATCGGAAGAGATCTTGTCGGAAATGCCGTTGAGGGCAGTGGTGGCAGAGAAGCTGGCGGTGCCGGTGCCCTTGATGGTTGCGGTGGCGGGGGCAGCGGTCACGACGCCCGGGAGCTCTGCAGCGCTGGCAGAAGTGAGGCAGCCCGCGAACAGGCTGACCACCATCATCAGACACAGCACGAGGGAGATAGTGCGTCTACGCATAATGCACGCATCCTTTCTAAATGATGTCCTTTACATAATACCATAATCCCGTAGAATTGCAAGAGGAGATGTTGGAATTTGTAATATTTTTTTACAAAACAACGTTGACATTTTCGAAATACACAGTAAAATAGGCAACATAAGACCCCGCAAATCCCGAGAAATGAGGTGGCGCGGCATGAAAACCGAATGCTATGTCCAGACCAACATCGGCGCCGTGCGCGCCAACAACGAGGATAATTATTATTGCGCCGGGAAGTGGAAGGAGAATCTCCGCACCCCCACCGAGGAGCTGCTCCAGGCCCCCGAGGGGGAGTCGCTGCTCTTCGGCGTCTTTGACGGCATGGGCGGCGAGGCCGGGGGAGAGCAGGCGTCTCTGCTCTGCGCCGAGACCCTGAACGAGATCGGACTCTGGGAGCGGGGCTTCGAGGCGCCGGCCTTCTACTATCGCGCCAACGCCGCCGTCACCTCCTACGGGCAGTCTCTGGGCAGCACCAGCGGCTCCACGGCAGCGGTGGCCTGGCTCCGAGGAAACCGGCTTTTTGCCAGCAACGTGGGGGACAGCCGGATTTATCACCTCCACGACGGGCATCTGCGGTGCCTGACCTACGACCACACCCGCTGGCAGCAGCTGGCGGATGCGGGCTACACCGCCATTGAGGACCACGAGCGCCATGTGCTCACCCAGTTTCTGGGCATGGGCGTGCGGCGGCCCATGTCGCCCCACTTCGCCGTTTCGGTCAAGGTGGAGAAGGGGGACCGGCTCCTTCTTTGCAGCGACGGCGTCACCGGCGTTCTGGAGGACGCAGCCCTTCTGGATGCTCTCCGCACTCCCGGCGGCACCGAGCAGGCGGGCAGACTCCTGATCCATTCCGCTCTGGACGCCGGCTCTCAGGACAACCTGACGGTGATGGTGGTGGAGATCACCGAGCCCGACGAGGTGGAGATGTCGCTGGAGAGCGAGGACGACGGCCCCATCACCCGCAGATTCGATGTGCCGACTCCGGAGCAGATCGAACAGCAGGAGGACCCCGGGAGCAGCGAGCAGAAGCAGCTGCTTCGAAAAATGCTCTGGACCCTGCTGGCCATGGTGCTGCTGGCATTGGCGATCCTCTATGTGGCGCTGTTCCTGGGCCCCAACCGCACCGCGGCGGGTCTGGTTGACTCTGAGGCCGCCATCTGCTATAATCTTTCCAGCAACTCAGCCGAGGAGGGGAACCCCACATGTCTGAATCCGTGACGGTTTTAAGCCAGAACGAGGCGGACCGCCGTCTGCTTTTGAAGCTCCAGCACCGGCTGCTGCGCACGGCCTCCGAGCCGGAGACCCAGAGCGCAGTTCAGGAGGATGACCGGCTGCTGGCTCTGGCCTTTTGCCTGGCTCCCATGGGCCTCGCGTTCTTCTATCTGATCCTCTTCAGCATCTTCGTGCTGCGATAATTGTATCAAAAAACCAACAGGCTCACCTCACCCGGTGAGCCTGTTTTGCTATGTTTGAGAAATTGGAGTTTTTGGGGCTGTTGGATAGAATATGTAGGGGACGCCGTCCCCTACAAACTCCAATTTATCAAACCAGTGAATTGACATAAATAACATTATGTCAATATATGATGTTAACAAAAACACCCCTGCCGTTTGGACAGGGGTGTGAGATTATGGATCACTCGAGAGAGATCATGTAGTAGTAGACCGGCTGGCCGCCGTGGATGACGTTGACATCGGCATCCTTGAAGGCGGCGGACATGCTCTTTCCCACCTTCTGGCCGTCGGCCTCGGTGACGTCCTCGCCGTAGTAGACGGAGATGATCTCCGGCTCCAGCGGTGCGGAGACCTTGGCGATGGCGCCCATGAGCTCGCTGAAATCGGTGTAGCTGCCCACCAGTGCGCCGTCCAGCAGGGCCAGATACTCGCCGGCGTGGATGTCATGGCCGTCGAAGTCGGAATCTCTGGCGGCGTAGGTGACCAGAACGGTGTGGACCGCCTGAGCCGCCTCGCTGAGGGCCTCGGAGATCTGCTCCGGGGTGCCGTTGGGGTCGAAGGACAGCATGGCGGAAATGCCCTGTGGCACGGTCTTGGTGGGCACCACGACGACCTTTTTCTCGGTCAGTCTGGCGCACTGCTCTGCCGCCATGACGATGTTCTTGTTGTTGGGAAGCACGAACACGGTCTCCGCCGGGGTCTTGTTGACCTCGGTGAGGATGTCCTCGGTGGAGGGGTTCATGGTCTGGCCGCCGGTGACGACCCGATCCACGCCCAGCTCGGTGAAGATCTCCGCCAGACCGTCGCCGGCACAGACGGTGACCACGCCGTAATCCTTCTCGGCGGGGGCGATCTCCGGCTCTGCGGATTCCGGCTGCGCGTCCTTGGAGAGGACGGTGTGCTGGTTGCGCATGTTCTCGATCTTCACGGTCTGGAGCGGGCCGTAGGTCAAAGCCTCGGTCAGCACCTCGCCGGGGACGTTGGTGTGCACATGGACCTTCACGATCTCCTCATCGCTGACCACCACGACGCAGTCGCCGATGTTCTCCAGGAAGGTGCGCAGCAGCTCCGGAGACTTTTTGGTCTCCCGGGCCGCGATGAACTCGGTGCAGTAGGTGAAGGTGATCTCCCCGGTGTCGAACTCGGAGAAATCCGCGCCCTTGGGCTGCTCGGCCTGCTCCTGGGGAACCTCCGCCTGGACCGGCGTGGTGGCGCGGCCCTGCATCCAGGCCAGCATGGCGTCCATGACCACGACGAAGCCCTCGCCGCCTGCGTCCACCACACCGGCGCGCTCCAGAACCGGGTTCTGGTGCACGGTCTCGGCCAGGGCGTCTCTGGCGGCCTGCAGGAGGGTCTCGAACATCATTTCGATGTCGGCGTTGTTTTTCGCAAACTCCGTGGCGGCGGCAGCGGCCATGCGGCTGACGGTGAGGATGGTGCCCTCGGCGGGCTTCATGACGGCCTTGTAGGCGGCGTCCACGCCGGCGGTCAGCGCGGCTGCAAACTCCTGGGCGTCGGCGGTCTCCTTGCCCTTGAGTCCCTTGGAAATACCGCGGAACAGCAGCGACAGGATGACGCCGGAATTGCCGCGGGCGCCCCGAAGCAGGGCGTTGGCCGCGCACTTGGAGGCGCCGCCGATCTCCTCAAAATTCTCCTTGGACAGTGCGATGGCCGCACTGTTCATGGTCAGACTCATATTGGTGCACGTATCGCCGTCCGGCACGGGGAACACGTTCAGGTCGTTGATGGTCTGTTTGTTCTCTTCCAGAGCCGCGTTGGCGCACAGGAACATCTCCTTGAACGCTGCGGCATCGATCCGTTCTCTCAAAACACTGCACCTCCGAAGCGGGGGAAAAATTCGATCAGGCACGCGGCAGAAAGTCCCGCGTCACCGTAAATGGCTTGTTCAGATCGGGGATCAGCCGATCAGCATGGTGTCCACATAGACGTCCACATTCTCCACCGGGACGCCGGTTGCGAGGCCGACCTTGTAGCTGACCTCTCCCATGATGCTGCGGGCCAGCGCGGAGATGTTCACGCCCTGATCCACGGCGATGTGGAGCTCCAAAGAGACGCTGCTGCCGTCCTCGGCAAAGTGGGCAAAGCAGCCCTTGGACATGGAGTCCCGCCGAAGCAGCTGGAACTTGCCGCCGTCTTTGCTGCTGCCGACCATTCCCTTGACGCCAAAGCAGCTGGTGGCCGCGTCGCCTGCGAGGTCCGTAAACACTTCGCTGGTGATGGTGATGACGCCGTTCGCGTTTTCGATTCTGACCATACAGACAGCTCCTTCCCATGAAATAGCATCTTATTATATACCAAGAAACAAAAAACCACAAGTGGTAAAATATCGAATCTTTTCAAGGCCCAGTTGAATTCTTTTGATGGATGTGACATATTTTTTTGCTTTTCATTGGGAATTTTTGTGCTATACTGAAAACACCTGAAATCCGAAAAACGCGAGGAGGAGAATCCCATGAAATTTTCCAGCAAGATCGAGCGCTGCGGCCTGAGCCCCATGCGCAAGTTCGCACCCTACGCCGTGAAGGCGGAGCAGGCCGGCAAGAGGATCTATCACCTGAACATCGGCCAGCCCGACATCGAGACCCCGCCCGCCTATTTCGAGGCGGTGAAGGACTTCAGCCAGAAGGTCCTGGCCTACGCCCCCAGCGCCGGCGTGCCGGTTCTGATCGAGGCCATCCGGAACTACTATGCCGGCATCGGCGCGAAGCTGACCGACAAGAACATCCTGATCTCCACCGGCGGCAGCGAGGCGCTGCAGATGCTCCTCAGCAGCATCCTGGACGACGGCGACGAGATCATCATCCCGGAGCCCTTCTACCCCAACTACGCCACCTTCGTGACCCTCACCGGCGCGAAGATCCGCCCCCTGACCACCCGGCCGGAGGAGGGCTACCGCTTCGCCTTCCGGGATCGGATCGAGGCGCTGATCAACGAGCACACCCGCGCCATCCTTTTCACCAACCCCGGCAACCCCACCGGCGCCATCCTCACCGAAGAAGAGATGCAGCTCATGGCCGATATCGCAAAAGAGCACGACCTCTTTATCATCGGTGACGAGGTCTATCGCGAGTTCGTCTACGGCGGCGAGCCGCTGATGAGCCTGCTGCAGCTGGAGGGCTATGACGAGAACGTGGTGGTCATCGACTCGGTGTCCAAGCGGTTTTCCGCCTGCGGCGCCCGCATCGGCTGCATGATCACCCGAAACGAGGAACTCTACAACCAGGCCATGAAGTGGTGCCAGGGCAGACTCTGTGCCAGCACCATCGACCAGGTGGCCTCCGCCGCCCTCTACACCGTGGGGCCGGAGTACTTCGCCGCCGTCAGAGAGGAATACAAGTCCCGCCGCGACGCGCTGGTCTCGAAGCTGAAAGAGATCCCCGGCGTGGTCTATTCCGAGCCCAAGGGCGCCTTCTACGTCATGGCCGCCCTGCCCGTGGACGACGCGGACACCTTCCAGAAGTGGCTGCTGGAGGAGTTTGACGACCACGGCGAGACCGTGATGTTCGCCCCCGGCGAGCCCTTCTACGGCACCCCCGACACCGGCAAAAATGAGATCCGCATGGCCTATGTGCTGAAGAAAGAGGATCTGGAGCGGGCCATCGAGCTTTTGAAGAAAGGCATCGAGGCCTACAACGCCCGCTGAACATCCGATCATCCACACCCCCGCTGCCCTCCCGGCGGCGAGGGTGTTTTTGCATGCCGATGCGCGAATCGGGAATGCAAAAAAGGACGAACGGCGTTCACCGTTCGTCAAACAGGGTTATGGGATAAAGATATGAGCCATGTCCTTCGTGATGAAGGCCCCTTGGATAAGCTGTGGCCTCATTTTAGCATCCGGAAGGCGCAGAGAAACGCGGTTTTGGTCGAATGGGAAAAAACTTTCGGTCGAATCGCATACCGGCGCCCCGGGGCGGGAACAATACTGCTGAATTTCCAGACACCGCGGGGACACGCCCCGTGCGCTCTGAAGGGAAAAGGAGGCGTATTCTTATGCTGGTATTGGACAGGATCGCCCTGATCCTGACGATCATCGGCGGGCTCAACTGGGGCAGCATCGGCCTGTTCCGGTATGACATCGTCGCCGCCATCTTCGGCGGACAGACCGCGACCCTCAGCCGCGTGATCTATACCCTGGTGGGCATTGCCGCCATCTGGTGTATTTCGCTGCTGTTCCGCGACCACCGCAGCGACTGACGCTGCCGATCATGATGTAGGGGAGGGGCTTGCCCCTCCCGTCATACTGCAGAAAAACCAATGCGGAAAGTGAAAAGCATGCATGGGGAGCGCGAGGGGATGGGATTCCCCTCGCATTTTTCAATCATTCTCAGACGACGAAGTCGTATGAGCGTTTCAAGCTGCTGACGAAGTCTGCGGCTTGAAAGGAGGGGCTTGCCCCTCCCGTTTTTTATGCTGCGTTGTCGAGAGCCGCGGCAGCCTTCAGCATGGTGTCGATGCTGACGCCGTAGCCCTTGGCGGAGTCCTCCAACAGCACGTGGGTCACCGCGCCGATGAGCTTTCCGTCCTGCAGGATCGGGCTGCCGCTCATGCCCTGGACGATGCCGCCGGCAGTGGAGAGCAGATCCGCATCCGTCACCGTCAGCAGAAAGCGGGTGCAGCCGTTCTCCCGGTAAACCCGGTCGATGCTTACATCATACTCCCGCACCTCGCCGCCGGAGACCGTGGAGCGGATCACCGCCGGGCCGGGCTGGATTTCCTCATCGGAGAGGGTCTCTGCGGTCTGACCCTCCGGCGCGGCGGTCAGATTCCCGAAAATGCCGAAGACGGTGTTCTCCTCCACATCCCCGAAGATCTCCCCATCGGCAAAGGCGCCCAGCAGGGAACCCGCCGCGCCGTCATCGGGGCTCTTCACGCCGGAGATGTCCGCCAGAGTCAGGGTGCCGGATCGGATGGGCAGCAGGGCGCCGCTCTCCTCGTCATTGATCCCGTGGCCGAGCGCGCCGTAGGAGCCGGTCTCGGGGTCGCAGTAGGTCACGGTGCCGATGCCGGTGACGCCGTCCCGGAGCATGACGCCCATTTGCGCGGCGCCGTCCTCGGGAAAGGCAAAATGCACCGTGCAGCGCTTTTCCAGCCCGCCGCGGTCAAAGCGCACCACCGCCTGATCCCCGGCGCCCTCCAGTGCCGCACGGAGATCCTCGGCACAGCCGATCTCCTTACCATCCAAAAGTCGGATCACGTCGCCCACCTGCATCCCTGCATCCTGCGCGGGGCTGACGGTGCCCTCCGGGGTCTCCACCTCGGTGAAGCCCGTCACCAGCAGCCCTTCGGTCTCGGCCTCGATGCCCACGGCCTGTCCCATGGGGATCAGCTCCGCCGCCGACGCCGGGACCGCCAGCATGACCGCCGCCAGAAGATTTGCAGTCCAGGTGCATAAAATCCTTCGTCTCTGCAAAAAATCCCTCCAGTCACAAAAAATTTGCGCAGCGCCTGCCAACTCTGCGCAATCTTCAGTATGCCCGATCTCGACGAAAGCATCGGCGGAACATTCTCACAGCGCTGGAGCATTTTAAATGAGGATTTAAAATTGACGAGCCCCGGCGGACATGGTAAAATCCTTCCAAGAGGTGATCTCATGGAATTTACCGCGACGCTGGAGCTGAAGGAATATCTGGTTCAGAAAAACAAAAAATACATTGTGGTGGAGGTGGTCAGCAGCGACCACTCGGACATCGAGATCACGGAGCTCTACGCCCATGTGGTGCCGGATCGGAAGGCCGAGGAATTCCTCAAAAAGCGCTATGCGGCAAAGGAGTCGGACTTCGCCACCATCCTCCTGCCGCCCTACCGGCTCCACTATGCTCCGGTCGTAAGCTTCACGCTCCACTCCTTCCTCGGCATCAAATCCATCCGGCAGGAAGGCATTACACTATAAAGAATAATACAAATCATTTTTCCTCCCGAACTTGTTTGGGAGGAAAAAATACATCTTAGCGGAACGGAGATTTTTTCTATTCGAAAACGCGGAGCTTTTCGAACAAAAAATCGAAGCGCAGCCGATCAAACAAAATGCCGGAGGGATTTTGTTTGAAGATGCGAAAAAGCCCCGCCATTCGGCGGGGCTTGATCGTCGATGCAAAAGCAATCACACAGCGCGGGTGACCTTTCCGCTGCGCAGGCAGCGGGTGCAGGCGTAGACGTGCTTGGGGCTGCCGTCCACGATGGCCT
>CADCQK010000117.1 GCA_902803575.1 Oscillospiraceae bacterium | reverse complement strand
CCTGGCTTCTCCGCTCAGCGGCCACGGCCTGCTCCTGCTTTTCCCGCTCCATGGCATAGAGCCGGGAGGCCAGGATCTTCATGGCGCGGTCCTTGTTTTTATACTGGCTCCGCTCATCCTGACACTCCACCACGGTGCCCGTGGGAAGATGGGTGATGCGGATGGCGCTCTCCGTCTTGTTGACGTGCTGGCCGCCGGCACCGCTGGAGCGATAGGTGTCGATCTGCAGATCCTTCGGATCCAATTGGAAAGTCACCTCGTCCAATTCCGGCAGGACGGCCACCGTGGCGGTGCTGGTGTGGATCCGGCCGCCGGACTCGGTCTCCGGTACCCGCTGGACTCTGTGGACGCCGCTTTCGAACTTCAGTCTCGAATAAGCGCCGGCGCCCTCGATGATGGCGCTGAGCTCCTTGACGCCGCCCAGCTCCGTCTCGTTCAGGTTCACGACCTCCAGCTTCCAGCCGTGTTTTTCCGCGTACATGGCGTACATCCGGTAAAGACTGTGGGCGAACAGGGTGCTCTCCTCTCCCCCGACGCCGCCGCGGATCTCCAGGATCACGTTTTTCTCGTCGTTGGGATCCTTCGGCAAGAGCAGCAGCTTTAAGGCGTGCTCCTGCTCCGGCAGGCGGGCTTTCGCCTCCGAGAGTTCCTCCTTCGCCATCTCCGCAAGCTCCGGGTCGTCCAGCAGGGTCTTTGCCTGCTCGATCTGATCCAGGGTGGCGGTATAGGCGCGGTAAGCCTCGATCACCGGCTGCAGCTGCCGCTGCTCCCGGTACAGCTTCTGATAGACGTTGGAATCGGAATACCAGGCCGGGTCGGCGAGCTTGGCTTCGATCTCGGCATAGCGGGCCTCCGCCGCCTGCAGCCGCTCCAGCATGGTGTTCCCTCCTTTACGAATTTCGCTTCTTCAATTCCCACTCGGGGATGGCTTTCGCCTGCTCATAGAGCCGCTGATAGCTCCTGTGGCGCTCCGGGGCGATTTTCCCCGCCTCCAGGGCTTTGAGAATCGCGCAGTCCGGCTCTTTCAGATGGGCGCAGTCCTGGAACCGGCAGCCGCCCAGATAGGGCTGAAACTCCCGGAAATCATACTGCAGCTCTTCACAGGCGATGGGCTCGATGAGCTCCACCTCATAGCTGGCGAAGCCCGGCGTGTCCGCAATGAAGGTGCTGTCCCCCAGATCGAACAGCTCCACGTGCCGCGTAGTGTGGCGGCCTCTCCCCAGCTTGTCACTGACTTCGCCAACCGGGAGCTCCAGTTCCGGGCACAGTCGGTTCAGGAGACTGGATTTTCCCACGCCGGAGTTGCCGGTGAAGGCGCTGATCTTGCCCTTCAGCTGTGCTCGGAGATTCTCCACGCCCTCGCCGGTCTCGGCGCTGGTGCGCACCACGGGAAAGCCCGCTGCGGTGTAGATCTCAAAGAGCCGATCCGCGCTGTCCAGATCCGTCTTGTTGACACAGACCACGGTCTCACAGCCGCAGTGGGCGGCGATGGCGGTGACCCGGTCGATCAGAAAGGGGTCCGTCACCGGGTTGGCCCCCGAGGCGAACATGACGATCTGGTCTACGTTTGCAACCGCAGGCCGGATGAAGTGGTTCCGACGCGGCAGCACATGCTCCACGCGGCCCTTGCCCTCTCCCTCCGGCAGAACCTCCACCCGGTCGCCAACCAGTGGGCTGGTGCCGTCATGGCGGAAACGGCCCCGGGCCTTGCAGGTGTAGACGCCCTCCGGGGTGCTTACGGTATAAAATCCACTGAGCGCTTTGATGATCACGCCTTGGGGCATAGGGTTCCTCCTGTCATGGACTGGTCGTCTCCGCAGCCGGGGTCGGCGTGGCGGCAGGGCCGTTGGAGATCCAGATATATACTTTTGTAAACTCTGCGACCTCGGTTCCGGGCGCAGTGCTCTGGCGGAAGACGGTGCCCGCTGGGGCCTCGTTCTCCTCCCGATAGACCTCGCCCAGCATTAGAGCAGAGCTCTCCAGACGGACGATAGCGGCAGATTCGGAAAGTCCGGTCACGTCCGGCGCCTTCACGGTTCGAAGCTCGGGCCCGCCGCTGATGATAATCTTTACCGTGGAGCCGGCTGCCAGGGACTGCCCCGGCTCGGGATCCACCGAGACCACGTAGCCCTCGGTGACGGTTTTCGACTCCTGCACCTCGGTCTGCACCAGGAAGCCAGCATCCTCCAAAGTGGAGACGGCTTCCGAAGACTCCCAGTTGATGACATAGGGAATCTTGGTCAGAACGATGCCGGTGCTGACCGTCAGCTGCACGTCGATGCCCTCGGGGACGATCATCATGCTCTTGCCGGGCTCCGGCTTTTGAGACACGATGACGCCCTCAGCAATCTCGGGATCCACGGTGTAGACCACGGTGAAGCGGTATTCGTCCAGAGACTTGTCATTGATGACGGACTCATAATTCTTTCCGGTGAAGTCCTGCACCTCCAGCCGCTCGGCAGCGGAGAAGATGTCTCGAAGCATATAATTCCACAGGAATGCGAACAGTCCGATGGCCACCAGGGTCACGGCGAAAATGCCGGTGAAGAAGCTGACACGACGGGCGCGCTTCTTTCTTCTGGCATACTGGGCTTCGGTGAGTTCTTTGCCCACACCCAGGATGCTGATGGGCTCCCGCTCCGGCTTTTTTTCCTCCTCCAGCGCCACGACCGGCACCGGGTCCGCCGGTTTTTCAGGTTCCGGCCGAATCTGCCGGGGCTTCTGGTTGGTGGTGCGGAAGGCCTCGATGTCCTGGAGCATCCGCTCGGCGCTGGGATAGCGCTGGGAGAGGTCGGCGCACATGGCCTTCATGGTGATACGCTCCAGCTTCTCCGGGATCTCCGGCACCAGCTTCCGGGGACGCTCGGCAGTACCGGAAATGTGCTTTAAGGCGATCTCCTCCGGCTTGTCCCCCTCGTAGGGCAGCTGGCCGGTGAGCATCTCATACATAACGACGCCGAGGGAATAGAGATCGCTTCGCGCGTCGGCGTCCAGACCTCTCGCCTGCTCCGGCGCGATATAATGCACAGAGCCGATGGCGGTATCCGACCGCTCGTCCCCATTCTGATGCTCCAGCGCAGCGATGCCGAAGTCAGCCACCTTCACCACGCCGGTGCGGTCGATCATGATGTTCTGGGGCTTGATATCCCGGTGGACGATGCCGTGCTCATGGGCATGCTGCAGAGCCTGGCAGATCTGGCTTGCGAAAAACAGCGTCTCCTGGGGCGTCAGTCTGCCCTTGCCGGAGATATACTGCTTGAGGGTGACGCCCTCGATCAGCTCCATGACGATATATTCCACATCGCTGGAATGGCTCACATCGTAGACAGAGACGATGTTCGGGTGGGAGAGCATGGCGACGGCCTGGCTCTCCGCCTGGAACTGCCCCCGCAGCTCGGGATCGGTGAAGCTCTCCTCCCGCAGCATTTTCACCGCCACATAGCGGTTGAGTCGGTGATCCAGCGCTTTATAGACCACGGACATGCCGCCGGAGCCGATGACCTCCAGGAGCTCATAGCGTTCATCCAGCAGCGTTCCGATATTTTTATTCTGAGATCGTTCCATGGTGTCCTCCCATGTCAAGGTTTGATGACCGCGGCAGTGACGTTGTCCCTGGCGGAATTGGCCGCGGCGGCGTCGATCAATGCGCGGCAGAGGTCCTCCGGCTTCCTGTGCGCGCGGCAGAGGGAATGGATTTGCTCTTCACTGAGGGCATTCACCAGTCCGTCGGAGCAGAGCAGCAGATACTGTCCCGGTTTCAGGGTGACCGAATAGAGATCCGGCTCCACCCTTTCGTCCACGCCCACGGCTCTGGTGATGAGATTCCGGTTGGGATGGTGGATGGCCTGCTGTGGCGAGATGCTGCCGCTTTCCACCAGATCGGCCACATAGGAGTGGTCTCTGGTGATCTGCTGCAAATGTCTGCGTCCCACCAGATAGGCGCGGCTGTCGCCCACATTCAAAAGCTCCGCCCGGTTGCCCCGAAGCACGGCTGCCACCAGGGTGGTGCCCATGCCGGCGCAGTTTTCATCCTCCACAGAGCGCTCGTAGACCGCTGTGTTGGCCCGCTCGCAGGCCAGTCTGAGCCACACCGGCAGGAGCACCGCGTTCTTTTTACCCGCGTTTACGTGGGTGCGAAGATCCTCCAAAAAGGTCTCGCAGCAGAGGACGCTGGCCACCTGACCGCCTCTGGCGCCGCCCATGCCGTCACAAACCACGGCGACACCGCAGCGGCCGGCGCGGAAGGTCTCCGTTCTGGCGAAATCCTGATTCTCCCGGCGTACCGGGCCCTTGTCTGTCAGAGAAAAATGCTTCATCGCAGTACCCCCTCGCAGGCGGAATGCATCGAATTCTTCTTTTCTGATTATGCGCGATGTTCTTTGACTTTCTTCCGAAGCTGACCGCAGGAGGCGTCCACGTCTCCTCCGAGGCTCCGGCGGACCGTGACGTTCACGCCCTCATGCTCCAGCAGCTGAATAAAAGCCTTCAAATGCTCCGGCGTGGAGGGCTTGAATTCCCGTTCCTCCACGTGGTTCAGCGGGATCAGATTCACATGGGCGCTGCAGCGGCGCGCATGCTTCGAAAGCAGCTTCGCGTGGTGGGGCGTGTCGTTCACCCCATCGATCATGGCGTACTCGAAGGAGATCCGTCGTCCGGTCTTTTCATAGTACCGCTCGCAGGCGGAGATCAGTGCTTCCACCCCGCGGCCCCGGTTGGCGGGCATGATCTTCGATCTGGTCTCGTCGTCCGGTGCGTGGAGCGACACCGACAGGGTCAGCGGCAGATCCTCGGATGCCAGATCCTCGAAGCGCTCGATGAGCCCGCAGGTGGACAGCGAGATGTGCCGCATGCCGATGTTGGCGCCCTCCGGGTGATTCACCAGTCGGAGGAACCGGATCACGTTATCGTAGTTGTCCAGCGGCTCGCCGATGCCCATGAGGACGATGTTGGAGATCTTCATGCCGGACTCCGCCTGGGAGCACAGCACCTCCTGCAGCATCTCCGAGGGCTCCAGATTCCGGATCAGGCCGCCGATGGTACTGGCACAGAAGGCGCAGCCCTGGCGGCATCCCACCTGGGAGGAAATGCAGACCGTGTTGCCGTGCTTGTAGCGCATGACCACAGTCTCCACCGCGTCCCCGTCCGGCAGCTGCCAGAGGTACTTGATAGTACCGTCCTGGGCGGAGACCTGCTTGCGGAGCATTTTTAAACAAGTAAGGCTGCAGGTTTCCTTCAGCTTCTCACGAAGAGACTTGGAGAGGTTCGTCATATCGTCGAAGCTCTTGATGTCCCGGCTGAGCCACTGAAAGATCTGCTTGCCCCGGTATTTGGGCTCGCCCCAGTCGGTGAGCAGGGCTTCGATCTCCTGTGGATAAAGGGATCTCAAATCGATCATTTCGATCTCCTCAGTTTACAAATGAAAAATCCGTCTGTGCCGTCAATTTGCGGCCAGAGGGTGCGCATTTCCTCAATGGAATAGTCCGATCTGGAAGCCAGAAATGCCTCCACGACGCCCTCGTTCTCCCGCCTTATAATCGTACAGGTGGAATAGAGCAGCACACCGCCGGGTGAAACGCAGTCCGAGAGGTTTTTGAGGATCTCCCCCTGAAGCTTCGGAAGATTCTCCAGCGGTCCGGGGTCCTTGTAGCGGATCTCCGGCTTTTTCCGGATGACGCCCAGACCGGAGCATGGCACGTCCGCCAGAACCACATCGTAGGTTCCCTGCTGCTGTCTCGCGTCCAGGGCTTTCGTTTCCAGAATGGTAATGCCCAGTCGCTCCGCGCCTTCGCGGATCCGCTTGAGCTTGTTTTCGTGCAGATCACAGGACAGGATCCTGCCCTGATTCTGCATCTGGATGGCGGCGGCAAAGCTCTTTCCTCCGGGGGCGGCACAGGCGTCCAGCACCTGCATACCGGGCCTTAGATCCGCAGACAGAACTGCCATCCTGGCGGCAGCGTCCTGAATATGAAAATCCCCGTTTTGAAAGGCTTCCGTACCAGCGAGGTCGCCTCCCTGACACAGGAGCGCGTCCGGGAGATGCGGATGCATTTCGCAGGAAAAGCCCATTTCCAGAAGGCTTTCCAGCAGCGCCGCAGTGGTCGTTTTTAACGTATTGGTCTGGAGGCAGACCGCGGGGATGTCGTTGTTCGCTTTCAAAAACGCCTCGACAAACTCCGTATCGTGCTCCTGCAACAGCAGCTCCACCAGCCACTTCGGGTGGCTGTAGAGAATCGACAGCCGATCGGCAGCTTCTTTCGGTAGAGACGGAAGCTGGCCTTCGTTTTCCGAGACCCGGCGCAGCACCGCGTTTACCAGACCGGAGGCTCGGCCGCAGCCGCTTTTTTTGCACAGCGCCACCGCCTCGTTCACCGCGGCGTGGGCCGGGATCTGCTGCAGAAATCGAAGCTGATAGATGGAGATCCGCAGGATGTCCAGCACTTTCGGCTCCAGCTTTTTCGCCGGGGTCTTGGAATAGGCGTCCACGTATGCGTCCAGCAGCGCCAGATTCTGCAGCGTTCCGTAGCAGATCCGGGTGCAGAGGGCCGCGTCTCTCCGATCCAGTCCTGCCCGCTGAATGGCCGCGTTCAGGGCCGGTTCCGACCAAGCAGAATTGCTCCTCCATTTTTGCAGGACGGACAGAGCCGCTTCTCTCGCAGTGCTCATCAAATCTTCATGGGATGGCCCAGCAGCCAGTCGGCAGCCGCCATCCGCTTCTTGCCGGGAGCCTGCAGCTCCGTGATGGTAACGGCGCCGTCTTTGCAGGCTACGGTGATCCCCCGCTTCCCGGCGGCGATGACCGTGCCGGGGACAGCGATGGTCTTCTGACCGGAAATCTCCACCTGATGGATCTTCATCAGCGTGCCGTCGACCTCCGCCGTCGCCACGGGCCATGGAGAGAGGCCGCAGACGTGCTTGACGATCTCCCTGGGCGTCCGGTTCCAGTCGATAGGGCACATGGTCTTATTGATCATGGTGGTGAAGGTAGCTTTCGTGTGATCCTGGGGCGTTCTCGGGGCCGTGCCGGCTTCGATGGCGTCCAGGGTCTTTACCAGAAGCTCTGCGCCCATGTCCGCCAGACGGTCGAAGAGCTCGCCCGCAGTCTCCTGCTCGCCGATCTCGGTCTCCTCAGAGAAGATCACGTCCCCGGCGTCCATCTCCTTTGCCAGATGCATGGTGGAGACGCCGGTGACCTTATCTCCGTTCAGCACCGCCCACTGGATGGGGGCCGCGCCGCGATACTTCGGCAGCAGGGATCCGTGGACGTTCACCGCGCCGAATTTCGGCAGCTCCAAAACGTCCTCCGGCAGCAGTTTTCCATAGGCGACCACGGCCAGAATGTCCGGCTGCAGCTCCTTCAGAACCTCAAGAGCCTCGCCGTTTTTCACCTTTTCCGGCTGGTAGACCGGGATTCCCGCTTCCAGTGCCACCTGCTTCACCGGGCTGTACTGCAGCTTCATGCCGCGGCCCACCGGCTTGTCCGGCTGGGTAAAGACGCCGATGACCTGGTGGTTCGACTTCAGCAGTCTTGTCAGCGACGCGGAGGCGAAATCCGGCGTACCCATGAATACGACCCGCATCAGTCCGCATCCTCCGAAATGCCCAGCTCCTTCAGCTCCTCTTCCGTGAGCATCCGGCTGGCGCGATCCACGAAGAGCGTGCCCTCCAGGTGATCCAGCTCATGGCAGAAGGCGCGGGCGGTGAGGCCTTCCCCCTCTACCTCGAACCAGTTGCCGTCGCGGTCCTGGGCCTTGACCTTCACATGCTGGGGACGCTTCACGACGCCGAACTCACCGGGAATGCTGAGGCAGCCCTCGGCACCCACCTGCTCGCCGTCCTGCTCGATGATCTCTGGGTTCACCAGCTCGATCATGTATTCCTCTTCGCCCTCTTCCACGTTGGTCTCCAGGACGATGACCGCGCGTCTCAGCACGCCCACCTGGGGCGCAGCGAGTCCCACACCGCCGGACTTGGCCAGGGTCTGGCGCATATCGTCCAGAAGGGTGTGGAAGCGGTCGTTGAACTCCGTCACGGGGCGGCAGTGCTTGTTCAAAGTGGGGTCGCCGCGCTTGAGGATGTTTCTCTCTGCCATATTCTTTTCATCTCCATTAGTTATACGGGTCGTCGTCCGCAAAGACGGACAGATCCCGGAATTGTTTTTCGCTGCTGCAGTATTTCACGATGTTCGCCGCCAGCATCCGCGCGCCGGAGCCCTCGGGGGCGTAGATCGTGACCCGGTAGCGGAACCGGTTCATCACCCGCACCACCGGCAGCGGCGCGGGCCCCAGGATCTGCATGCTGCCCTGGGTCTCATGTTTCAGATAGTCCCGGATGAAGACGCAGCCCTTCAGGACGCTGCTCTCGTTCATGCCGGAGACCGTGATGGTCAGGATCTCGGAAAAGGGCGGCGTACCGTGCATTTTCCGAAGGGCGATCTCGGATTCATAGAACCCCGGATAATCCTGCTTCGCCGCCTGGAGGATCGTCTGATTCTCCGGGGTGAAGGTCTGGATCACCGCTCTGCCGGGACGGTCGCCGCGGCCGCCTCTGCCCACCACCTGGGTGATCAGAGAAAAGGTCCGCTCGTTGGCCCGGTGGTCGCCGGAATAGAGGCTCTGATCCGCCAGCAGAACGCCCACCAGGGTGACGTTTTCGAAGTTCAGACCCTTGGTGACCATCTGAGTGCCGATGAGGATCGGGATCTTCTTCTCCCGAAACTCCGACAAAATCCGCTCGTGGGAGCCCGCCAGGGAGATCGTGTCCGCGTCCATTCTCAGGGTCTCGACCCCCGGGAACAGGGCGTGAAGCTCCTGCTCCACCTTCTCGGTGCCGTCGCCCACATAGCGAAGCTCGCCTGCGCAGCTGGGGCAGCGGTCATCCACCTTCCTCCGGTAGCCGCAGTGGTGGCACTGGAGGGAGTGGCTGAACTGGTGGTAGGTCAGGCTCACGCTGCAGCGGGGGCACTCGTAGATATAGCCGCAGTCGCCGCAGGTGACCAGCTTGCTGGTGCCGCGCCGGTTCAGAAACAGGATGCTCTGCTCTCCCCGGCGGAGGTTTTCTTCAATTTTGCTCTGCAAAATCGAGCTGACGGAGCCGGAGTTGCCGAGACGCAGCTCTTTTTTCAGATCCACGATCTGCACGGTTGGCAAGGCCTGCTCGTTGTAGCGCCCGGGCAGCTCGTAGTAGTGATACCGTCCCTGCTGGGCGTGATAGCGGCTGACCACATCCGGCGTGGCGGAGCCCAGCAGCAGGAGTGCATTCTGCTCCACACAGCGGAACTTGGCCACCTCTCTGGCGTGGTAGCGCGGGTTGTTTTCAGATTTGTAGGTCTCCTCCTGCTCCTCATCCAGGATCAGAAGGCCCAGCTCCTGCACCGGTGCGAAGACCGCGCTGCGGGTGCCGATGACCACTCTGGCGTCGCCCTTTCGGATCCGCTTCCACTCGTCGTATCGCTCCCCGATGGAAAGGCGGCTGTGGAGCACTGCCACGGTGTCGCCGAAGCAGGCGGAGAAGGTCTGAATCATCTGCGGCGTCAGAGAGATCTCCGGCACCAGCAAAATCGCGCTTTTGCCCTCCTCCAGTACGTCCCGGATCAGGTGCAGGTAGACCGTGGTCTTGCCGCTTCCGGTGACGCCGAAGAGCAGCGCCGCCTTGGCATCCGGGGCGTTTAAGTCGGTGCTGAGACCCAGATAGGCCTTGTACTGCTCCTCGGTCAGCTCCGGGATGGGCTGCCGCTCGGTGACCGGCTCAATGGGCCTCCGGTAGGCGGTCTCCCGCTCCAGAACCACCAGTTCCTTCGTCACCAGCGCCTGAAGGCTGGGCATGGAGGCGCCGGTAAAAGCACACAGCTCCTTTGCCGGGGCACGGCCGATGCTGCAGAGCAGATCCAGCAGACTGGCCTGCATTTTCGCAGACCGCTTTAAGTGCAAAACCTCCTGCTGGGCATCCTCCACCGGGACGGCCAGGGACGCATAGACGACCTCTTTGTCCCGGATGCGCCGCTTTTCCGAGCCCTCCAATGTCAGGACACCGGATTTCACCAACCCTTTCAAAGTGGGCAGCGCGTCATACTCCCCGAAGGTGCCCTGGAGTTCCTCCAGCTCACAGCTGCCGCCGTGGCTGCAGACCGTCTCCACCAGAAGGCGCTCTTTGTCGCTCTCGCAGGCGTTGAGGGCGCGCTCCCTGTCCAGCCCGTCGGAGAGCCGGTAGACGGTCTCGATCCGGTACCAGACGCCGGCGGGCAGGATGGCTTTCACGGCGTCATAGACCGTGCAGAAAAACCGTTTGTGCATCCAAAGCGCCAGACGCAGCTGCCCGGCATCCAGCACGGGTTCCGCGTCCAGCGCCTTTTGTACTACTTTGATCGGCCCGGAGGGCTCCTCCTGCCGAATCGCCAGAACAATGCCCTCCACCGGCCGGTTGCCGCGCCCAAAAGGCACCAGCACCCGGCATCCAGGGCGCACGTAGCCCATGGACTCCGGCAGCAGATAGCTGTAAGGCCGGTCGAAGGCATAGGCCGCGGCGGATACCGCGACCCTTACGATCCGGGTCTGGGTGGTCACGGATCGACGATCTTGATCTTGCCGGAGTAGATCTCCTCAATGGCGAGAGAAACCGGCTTCTCTTCCAGAATCTCACCGGTGATACGTGCCGCGGTGGAGATGTTCCGGGCGCGGCGGGCAATCAGGTTCACCAGCTGGTAACGGCTGCCGGCCTTGTCGGCCAGATCGGCAACGGGGGGATAAAGCATCATGATAAATACACCTCTAAGTATGGTTTATGAATTCAAATCGGCTCAGAGAGCCAGAAGATTTGGCAAATTACAGCTTCAGCAGCTCACCGCGCTCCTCGAAGCGGCAGCAGGCGGCAGTGATGATGCTGTCCAGCTCACGGGCGGCTTCATCGGGGTCGTCGTTGATGACAATATAGTCATAGAAGGTCGCCTCTTTATATTCGGCGCGGGCGCGCTTGAGGCGGTTTTGGATCACGGTGTCACTGTCGGTGCCGCGGTCCCGAAGCCGCTGGCGCAGGACCTCCAGACTCGGCGGGATCACGAAGATGGTGATGGCGTCCTGGATCCGGCTGCGCACCTGAGAGGCGCCCTGGACCTCGATGTCCAGAAGCACGTGCTTGCCGGCGGCCCGGCGCTGCTCCACATAGCGGCTGGGGGTGCCGTAGTAGTTGCCCACATACTCCGCGTGCTCCAGAAGCTCGCCGTGACGCACCATCCGCTCGAACATATCCCGGGTGACAAAGAAGTAGTCGGTTCCCTCGACCTCTCCGGCACGGGGCGCGCGGGTGGTGGCGGAGACGGAGAAGCACAGGTCGCTGCGCCGCTCCATCAGCTTTTGGATGACCGTGCTCTTTCCCGCTCCGGAGGGGCCGGAAATGACGATCAGCTTTCCTCTTTTTTCACGCATTCGTTTCTCCCTCCCTGCTTTGCTCAAAGCGTTCTGCAATGGTTTCCGGTGAAAGGGCCGACAGGATCGTGTGGCCGGTGTCCATGATCAGCACCGACTTGGTCTTGCGGCCGAAGCTGGCGTCGATGAGCATGCCGATCTCCCGGCTGTCCTGGACGATGCGCTTGATGGGCGCAGAGTCCGGGCTCACCACCGAAAGCAGCCGCTCCGCCGCCACCAGATTGCCGTAACCAATGTTTAAAAGCTTCAATAGTCTAACCTCATTTTATAAATGAATGGTATTCTTACTCGATATTCTGGATCTGCTCACGGATCTTCTCGATCTCGCTTTTCAGATCGACTACCACCCTGGCGATGTCGGCGTTCTGGCACTTGGAGCCGATGGTATTGGCCTCCCGGTTGAACTCCTGAATCAGAAAATCCGCCTTTCTGCCGAAGGGAGAGCCCTTCTGCAGCATCTGCCGCATCTGGCTTAAATGACTGTGGAGCCGGACGGTCTCCTCGTCCACGGCGATGTGGTCGGCGAAGATGGCACACTCGGTGACGATCCGCGCCTCGTCGATGTCCTTCCCCTCCAGCACAGCCTCCAGCTTCTGCCGGAGCCGCTGATGATAGGCCTCGACGGTCTCGGGGGCCCGCTCTTCCACCACTGCCACCAGAGACTCGATGGCGGCGAGGCGGGTCTCGATGTCCTGGCGGAGCTTTTCACCCTCCCTGAGGCGCATGGCGTCGTATTCCTCCAACGCCTGCTCCATCAATGCGGCAAGACCCTCGGCGACCTTCTCCTGGTCGGCCTCGGCCTTCTCAACACTCAGGACGTCCGGGAACCGCGCCACGGACAGGGCCGTGAGATCGGGAGAGAGATCGTGGGCGGCGGCAATGGATCTCACCGCCTCCACGTAGGCTCTCGCCAGAGGCTCATTGACGCGCACCACGGTGTCCTCTGCCTGGGAGGCGTCCACCGTCAGGAACACGTCCACCTTGCCGCGGCTGATGTGCCTGCCCACTGCGGAGCGAACCGCATCCTCCGCGAACAGGAAACCTCTCGGCATCCGCGCGGAGACGTCCAGAAACTTGTTGTTGACACTTTTGAGCTCCACAGAGACGTTCAGTCCCTCCACGACGCCCTTGGCGCCGCCGTAGCCCGTCATGCTCTTGATCGGCATATGCTCACTCCTGTACTGAGATGATCTCGAAGGTGATCCCGCTGCTCTTCTTTCTGCGCTGGTAGATCACATTCACCGCCACGCCGATCAGGAAGAACAGGCCGGAGAAGAGGATGCAGCCTCCCTCCTGCAGCCCCATGGCCGCGGCGATGCCGTAGCCGATGAAGAACAGCACGAAGGGGATGATATACAGCAGCAGGGCCGCCCCCAGCACCTGGGAGGTGCGGCTTTCGATGACCACCCGCTGTCCCGGCAGCGCAGAGACTTTATTGAAAGCGTGGGTGCGGATGGTGCTCTGGAACACGCAGGCCTCGCAGGAACCGCAGTTCCCGCCGCAGGCCGTGCCGCGCTCCACCTCGACCTCCGCTGTGCGGCGGTCAATAATCTTGGTGACGACAGCATTCTGTGTCATAGTCAAATCAATCCTTTCCGCTGAGGGTAACGGAGACGGTGTAGTCTCCCACCGCGCCGGCGTCGTTGAACCCGTCCACATAGACCTTGGCGGGCACTTCCACCGTGCCGGTGGTGGTGGCGTAGTCCGTGAGATCCGCCACGATCCGGACGTTGTCCGCGGTGATCTGCTTGAGATCCTCCGCAGGAGCACGGACCGTGATTTCCTTCATGGTGGTACGGAGGGTACCCTCGCCGCCGGTGAGGGAGATGTTCGTGGCGGTGAGCTTTTTGGTCTCCAGACCGGTGACCGTCACCGTGACCGTGGCCTCCGTCTCTCCGGTGAGGTTCCGCAATGTGTTGTCCAGGGCAATGGTGAAGGTGGTCTCGTAATTCTCGGCGAAGTCCGTGAGATCTACGGTGCCGATGACCAACTGATTCATGCCCTCCAGCGCGGCGGTGCTGCCGCAGACCTGGATGGAGCTGGGTTTGATCTCCACGGTGGTGTTCTTTGCCGTGGCACCGGAGCCCTCGATCAGGTTTACCGTCAAAGGCAGCTCCTTATTCATCAGAACCGGAACCGTGACGCTCACGGTGCTCTGGGAACTGGTGACGGATTCCGGCGCGATGGTCTTGCCGTCGGCGTCCAGCAGCACGAAGTCGGAGCTCATGGGCCCGATGGTGGCGTTCAGATTCTGCCGGTCCACATAGACGCAGGCGCTGTCCACTTTCTTCAGCTCGCTGGCGGGGCCGTAAAGGGTGATGCTGGAAGGCTCCACCACGATGGGATCCACGGTATAGCCCTCGGCCACGCTGCCGGTGAAGACGCCCTTGACCTCCACGGTCTTGGAGTTTTCCTGCACCACAGAGAATTCGATGGTCTCCGGCGTTTTGGATACGACCTCGACGCCGTTCATGTTTACGGATTCCGGAAAGCTGATCGTATAGCTCACGATCATGTCTCTCGCCTGGGAGATGCCGCTGACGTCTACCACCGCCGTCAGATCGGAGGCGTGGAGATTGCCGATGCTTGCCCGGCTGCCGCTGACCTTCACGGAGACGGTTTCGGCGCTGGCTTCGGTGACGATGAGACCGCGGCTGGTGCGGAGCTCCTCGGCGCCGGTGAATACTACCTGCACCCCGTTGAAAACCCGCTCGATGGTGGAGTCCTCCGTGGAGGCGATGTTCATCCAGATCAGGAAGGACGCCAGCAGAGAGACGATGATCCACAGCGCTTTGCTGTTCCAGATCTTGTTGATTTTCTGATTGTTATTCATCGCGATCCCCCCGCTTCTTCGGCAACCAGCGTTTGAGGAACGCGAAGCGGCTGTTGTCGTCGGACTCCTCCCGCACCAGCTCGGCGCGGAGGATCGCCTCAAAGGTCTCCGGCGTCAGACGCCGTTTGAGCATACCGTCGATGGCGACCGAGATGCTGCCCGTCTCTTCAGAGACGATGACCACCACGGCGTCGCTTTGCTCGCTCATGCCGATGCCGGCGCGGTGGCGGGTGCCCAGATCCGGGCTCAGGTTCGTGTTGCCGGTCAGCGGCAGCACGCAGCCCGCGGCGGCAATGCGGCCGTTTCGGATGATGACTGCGCCGTCATGCAGCGGCGCTTTGACGAAAAAGATGTTTTTCAAAAGCTCGGCCGACACGTCAGCATTCACGATGGTGCCGCTGAGGATCTGCTCCTCCACCATGTTGGTGCGCTCGAAGACGATCAGCGCGCCGGTGTGGGAAGCGGACATCTGGGTGCAGGCCATGACCACCTGGGTGATCTCGCTCTCTGCCTCGAAGTTTTTGATCCTGGCATTCCCGAAAAACGGGATGTTGCTGCCCATCCGCTCCAAAAGACGCCGCAGCTCCGGCTGGAACAAAATGACCAGCGCAATGAGCCCCAGCTCAACCGTGCGCTGAAGCAGTCGATTCATCATGCGCAGCTCCAGCACACCCGACAGCCACAGGGCGAGGACGATTAGCAAGACGCCTCTGGCCAGATGGAACGAGTGGGTGCGCCGAACCAGCATGATCAACTTGTAGATCAGATAGGCGACCAGCAGGATGTCCACGACGTCTGCCAGATTGATGGTGGACAGCAGCCCGGTCAGTCTTTGAAATGTGATGGTGAATTGAGGCATACACAGATCCTTTTCAGGTAGATACAACTTCGGACAGTATATTATAACGCAAGCGTCCGAAAATGGCAACCGTTTTCCGGCGATTTTTCATTGACAGAATGACCATTTCAGGTTATAAAAAAAGAAAAAAACTGAGCAAGGAGTCTATCATGAAATATAAAACCGTATTGTTCGATCTGGACGGCACGCTGCTGGACACGCTGGAGGACATGACCGATGCGCTGAACCGCACCATGCGGCTCCACGGGCTGCCGGAGCGCACGCCAGAGGAAGTCCGCAGCTTTGTGGGCAACGGCGCGCGGCGGCTGATCGAGCTGGCGGCTGAGGGCGTGGACGGCGCGCGGTTCGAACAGATCCTCTCTGACTACAAAAAAGACTACGATGAAAACTATCTGATCAAGACCGCCCCCTACCCCGGGATCCTGGAGCTTTTGAAGACCCTCCGTCAGAACGGCGTCCGAACCGGCGTGGTGTCCAACAAGCCCGACAGTACGGTGCAGGAGCTCTCCGAGGCGCTGTTTCAGAATCTGGCGGACGTCTCGGTGGGAGAAAAGACCGGCATCCGCAGAAAGCCCGCGCCGGATACCGTCCTCGCCGCCATGGAGCAGCTTGGCGCCACCAGAGAGGACACCGTCTATGTGGGCGACTCCGAGGTGGACATCGCCACCGCCAGAGCCGCCGGGATCCCCTGCATCAGCGTGACCTGGGGCTTCCGTGACCGGGACGTGCTGATCAAAGCCGGCGCAGAGACCTTTGCCGACAGCAGTGAAGCGCTGTTGAAGCTTCTTTGAAATTTGATAGAACAACAGCCTCTCCGAACCTTTGGAGAGGCTGTTGCTTTATTTCTTATGGATTATCCGATTTTCATGGTAGCGGCGGCGCTGGTGACGAAGTTGCCATTGGCATCCGTGACGATGCAGCGGACCATGCGCCCGTTCTTGGCGGTGGTGAGCTTGGTGGAGTATTTCGCGGTCTTCACGGAGCTGTTGGTCCAGGTGGCGCCATTGTCATCACTGACCTGCCACTGGTAGGTGAGGCCGTTACCTTCCGCTGCCACGGTGAAGGAAGCGGTGGAGTTCACCTTGCCCACATAGTTCTTCGGCTGGGTGGTGATGGCAAGATCGGAGATGCGCATCACGGCAGATCCGCTGGTGACGGTATTGCCGCTCTGATCCGTGATGATGCAGCGGACCATACGGCCATCCTTCGCGGCGGTCAGGGTGGCGCTGTAGACCGCGGAGACAACGGAGCTCTTCTTCCAGGTGCTGCCGCCGTTGTCGCTGTACTGCCACTGGTAGCTGAGGCCCTCGCCCTCCGCTGCCACGGTGAAGCTGGCGGTGGAGTTCAATTTGCCGGTGTAGTCCGTCGGCTGCCGGGTGATGCGAAGGCTCGAGGCGATCGACATGGAAGCGCTGTCGCTGATGACGGAGGATCCGCTCTGATCAGTTACGATGCAGCGCACCAGACGGCCGTCCTTGGCGGCGGTGAGCTTGGCAGAGTATTTCGCGGTCTTCACAGAGCTGTTGGTCCAGCTCTCGCCCTGATCATCGCTGATCTGCCACTGGTAGCTGAGACCGCTCCCCTCCGCAGCCACGGTGAAGCTGGCGGTGGAATTCACCTTGCCCGCATAGTCCTTCGGCTGCTGGGTGATGCGAAGGCTCGACACTCGCATGGCGGCGGCGTCACTGGTGACGGTGTTTCCGCCGGCATCGGTGATGATGCAGCGCACCATGCGGCCATCCTTGGCAGCAGTCAGGGTCGCGCTGTAGACCGCGGAGACGACGCTGCTGGTTTTCCAGGTGCCGCCGTTGTTGTCACTGTACTGCCACTGATAGGTAAGGCCCTCGCCCTCGGCCAGCACCGTGAAGCTGGCAACGGAATTCACCGCGCCGGTGTAATCCGTCGGCTGCCGGGTGATGGTGAGAACGTAGCCGGTGGCCGGGACGGCGCGGGTCTCCACGTGGCTGCTGTCATGGCTGCAGACGCGGGTCTCCTCCCCGTCCTCGGTGGCAGTGGGAGCCTTGGTGACCTTCCACTGGCCCCAATCGTGACCCAGGGCGGGGATCTCATTTCTGGTCTGGAAGACCTCTCCGCAGGTTTTGCAGTAGCGGATGTAGTCGTAGCCCGGCTCTGTGCAGGTAGCTGCCTTGGGCCCCTGATAGAGATCGTGGCCCTCCGCCTCGATGACGCTGCCCTGCTCCAGCAGCTCGCCGCAGACCAGGCAGTAGGTGTCGCCGGTGTAGCCGTCCACCAGGCAGGCGGCGTCCACATGATCCCGCACCTCGGTGAACTCGTGGGTGCAGACGATCTTCAGCTCGTTCCAGCAGTTGTCGGGGCTGAAGATGTACTGCTCCCGGAACTGGCCCAGCCAGAGGGTGTTGAATTTGTTGTTCGAATTCTCGAAGGTGATGCGCTGGAGCTTCGTGCCGTTGAGAATGGTGTTGTGCTTGTCAGAAGCGGTGAAGCTGCTGCTCCCCTTCTGGGTGAAGTGGCCGCCGATGGTCAGGGTGCCCTTGGTGAGCGTGGAAATCTGGTTCGTCCAGACCAGCAGATCCTTCCCCACCTTCACCATGGCATTGTCGGAGGTCATGCGGAGGCTGCCGGAGCCCTCACCGTCGGCGCCATTGGAGAGATAGGCCATCTTATAGCTGCCGGTGACGTCCAGCATGCCGCTGTCGGTGTTCAGGATGCCGTAGGTGTGGCGCAGATCGCCGTTCACCGTGAGGGTGTGATTCTTCAGATAGACCGCGTTGGCGATGGTCATGCTGCCGTTTACGGTGAGGTCATTGTCCAGCGTGCCCCAGAAGGTCAGGTTCTCCGGAGTAACGGCCATGTCGCCGCCCGTCAGGGTCTTCGGCGCGACGGTTTCCGAGAAGGTGATCTCCCGGTCTGCCGCGTTTTCAATGTTCAGCGTGACGTCCTTCAGGTTCTGGATCCGCACCGGTTCCATTCCTGCGGCAGTCAGGGTGAAGTCCCCCGTATCGGTGTTGTTCGGCCGGCTGGCACAGTAGTCCCCCTGAACCTTGAGCGTGCCGCTATACAAATAAGTGTTCGTCTCTGTACCCAGGCTGACGCTGCCGCCCACCTCCATCTCGCCGTCTTGGGTGATAAACAAATTGACAAAATACCGCGAGTCACTGAACGACAGATCATGGGAGATCACATCCCCGCCGATGACGGCGGTTCCGCCGCTGATGTCCAGCGAAGAGCCGTAATAGCCGGGCGTGAGGTCATAGTTCCCGTCCACCGTCAGCGCGGAGCCCGTTCCCACGGTCACGGTGCCGTAATCATGATAGATCGACCCCGAGACGTTCAGGCTGCCGTTTACGGTCACATTATTGCTCACCGTCAGGGAATCCCGGACCGTGAGGCTATGGCCGTTCAAGTCGGCGTCACCGGAGATCTTGACCGGCCCGGTGAAGGTCACATCGTTTTGCAGCGTGCCGCCGAATTTGAGATCCTCTGGGGTGACGGTCATATCGCCGCCCTTGAGACTGCCGGGCGAAACAGTGTCCGCAAAGGTGATGCTTCGATCCGCCGAGTTCTGGATCAGGAGCGTGACGCGCTGCAGATTCTGAATGCGAACCGGATCGGTGCCGGCAGCGATCAGCGTGAATCCATTGACGTCCGTGCTGTTGAGCTGATTGGCGCAGTAATCTCCATTGACGCGCAGGGTGCCGCTGTTCAGATAGGCATTTCCGCTGACGCCCAGTCTGACGCTGCCGCCTACCTCCGCCTCGCCGGAGCTGTCGATGCGGAAACTGGTGTAATACCGCGAGTCATTGTATTCCGAATCGTGGGAGATGATATCGCCGCCCACCACCAGCCTGCCGCCGTTGACATTCAGCGTAGGGCCGTAATAGCCCGGGGTGAGCTCATAGTTCCCGTCCACGTTCAGGGTGCAGGCCCCCGGCAGGGTCAGGGTTCCGCCGGTCTGGTACACGCTGCCCTTGACGTTGATGACGCCGCTGCCCACGAAGGTGCCGCCGTCGATGCGGAGGTTGCCCCAGATGGTGAGCTCGTGGCCGTTGAGGTTGAAGTTGCCGTCCTCCAGATGGATGGAGCCGTACATCTCCACATCCCGGGTCATGGTCTGATCTTTCGTGATGCCCATGCCGAAGGTGGGCTTCAGATTCTCAAAGGTCTCCTGATACTCGCTCTCGTCCTTGGATCCGGCGGGCATCTCCTTCTCGGCGGGAGACTCGGTCATGTCCGGATCGTAATAGTTCTTCATGTTCTTGTAGGCGTTGGCGCACTTGACACTGTCGCTGGCGAACAGGCCGTTCATGCTCTCCCGGAGGCTCTCGGCGGAGCGGATGGCGTTATCGTACTTCCCGCCGTTGATCCAGGGCATGGCCGCATTCAAAACACCGTCTCGATAGAGCTTGGCGGCATATTCCTCATAACAGTCCAGATTGAGGCCGTACATGTTTTTCAGCATGCCGTAGGCCGGCTGGAACAGCTTTGCCGCGTCGAAGTTGCCCCGGTTCACCTCGTCGATGATCCAGCTGATCTCAAGGCGCAGGAGCATCTCGATGTCATAATAGACTTCAAGTTCGTTGAATTTGTTGTACTGATCGTCGATCCCGGTGAGGTTGTTGGACAGGAATTTGCCCACCGAGGAGCCCAGCTGGATCGCCTGGACGGATTTCAGCTTTTTGCCCACCGCCTCCCAGATGGTCTGGATCACGTCGCCGAAAAACTCTCTCTGAGCAGTCTCGCCGGTGAAGATCTTCATGGCCAGATCTTCGGTCATGTAGTCGCTGACGTAGTTGGCGAAGTTCGTGAGCGTGGAGGAATAGGCGTCGTTGGACTCCGTCATCCGGTCTTTCATCCCGGTGAGGATCTCGCTGACATCGTTGCCGGTGCCAACCAGCGCCTTCACCTTCGCCAGATTGGTGATCAGCTCACCGACGGTGGTGACATGCTCCAGAACGTCCGCAACGTCGCTGGCGAGACCCAGTTCCTCCGCCAGACCGCCCAGCATCTTGGCGGCCTCCTTGTCGTTGGTGAAGGCGGGATCGGTCTTCGGGGTCATCTTGTTGAAGGTCGCACCCATCTCGAAGAGCTTTTTCCACAGCTCGAAGCCATAGCTGTCGATGTCCTTCTGCACATCGGAGATCAGATCCGTGCTGGCGTCGCCGAAGGTGGTGGCCAGGCTGCCATGACTCTCGTCATACAGGAGGTTGAACAGCAGCGCCTCCACATAGGCCTTCTCCTTGTTGGAGTGATTCAGCTCCCCCAGATTGAAGGTCAGGATGCGCCATTCGATCTCGCTGGCCCGATAGCTGAAATCCCTGCGATTGTCCAGCACCGTGGAGTGATAGGGCGCATAGTATTCGTTCACCAGCTTCTGATAATTGCCTTTGTTGCAGATCCACCACATTTTGTAGAAATCCGCACCCTGATCATAGGCGAATTTCGGCGTGCAGAAGATGATGTCATCCTCTTTCTGCTCGTAATTCTCATCAATGGTGCTGGCAGCGGCCGCGGAGGTCATCCCCCCGAAGCCCATGGCGAGGATCCCTGTCAGCATCGTGATGCACAGGATCAGACTGACCAGTTTTTTCATGTTCACGACCTTCTTTCTCCTGATCCCGGATTTCCGGAATCGAAGGAAGTAATTTACCTATAAAATTCCATTTTAATTATAATACACATGCAACGTTCTGTCCAGACAGCAATCTGATGGTTTTCAGCCCTGCTGTTTTGTGCAGAAGAACCGCCCCGCATTGTGTCGTGTATCTTTTTCCCATCAACAGGAAAAACTACCGTTACTGTCAAATCGGGAGGCGGTTTCGGTGATCGGAAAAGTGGAGATCTGCGGCGTGAACACCAATGAGCTAAAGGTGCTCAGCAGCAGGGAGTGCGACGCGCTGCTCCGAAAGGCGCAGGCCGGAGATCAGGTCGCCATGGACGCGCTGGTGACCGGGAATCTCCGTCTGGTGCTCAGTGTGATCCAAAGATTCGCCGGCCGGGGCGAGAGCATGGAGGATCTGTTTCAGGTGGGGTGCATCGGGCTCATCAAGGCTTTGAAAAACTTCGACGTCTCGCTGGGCCTCAAATTCAGCACCTATGGCGTGCCGATGATCTCTGGGGAGATCCGCCGGTTTCTGAGGGACTCCTCCTCTGTCCGCATCCCCCGCTCCACCCGAGACACCGCCTATCACGTGCTCCAGACCAGAGAGAAGCTCACCACCCAGCTGGGCCGGGAGCCCACCACCGACGAGATCGCTGCGGCACTCGGCATCCAGCGGCAGGAGGTGGTCTTCGCCCTGGACGCCATCAGCGAGCCGGTGAGCCTCTATGAGCCGGTGTACTCCGACGGCGGCGAGAACGTCTGTGTCATGGATCAGATCGGCGACAGCCGCAGCACCGACGAACAGTGGCTGGAGCATCTGGCACTGAATACCGCCATGGATAACCTCGAAGCCAGAGAGCGCAGGATCCTGGACCTCCGGTATTTCGTCGGCCGCACCCAGACCGAGGTGGCAAAGGAGATCGGCATCAGCCAGGCGCAGGTTTCCAGGCTGGAGAAAAATGCGGTGCAGAAGATCAAAAAGCATATGCTTCCGTCATAAATCGACCGATATTGGCATAGAATCCTCCGATTATCTTCTGGAGGGATTCTTATGAAATGCTTGTTTTCGGATTTTCGGTATAAAGAGGTCATCAACGTGGCCACCGGGCAGCGGATGGGCTATCTCAGCGACGTGGAGATCGATCTGGAATCCGGCTGCGTCACCGCCTTCATCCTCCCCGGCTGCAGACGGATGGGCGGGCTGCTTCCCGGGGAGCCGGACTGGGTGCTTCCATGGAGCGGGATCGTGCGGATCGGAGAAGATATCATCCTCGCAAATCTCCAGCCCGCCTGCCGCAGAGAGCCCAGAGGCCGAAAACTGCCCTTTCCCGACTAAAAAACATGGAAAAATCGGTAATTTTTCCTTGAAAAACACTTGCATTTTCCTTTTCGGCTTGGTATAATACTACGGCATTACGCACGGGCTGTGGATGGGCGACCATGTGACTGCTGTTTGGTCGTGCCCAGATGAAGCACCCGGAGGTATGAACAAAATAAAGGAGGAAACACAATTATGGCAGTCGTATCTATGAAACAGCTTCTGGAAGCCGGCGTCCACTTCGGACACCAGACCCGCAGATG
>CADCQK010000116.1 GCA_902803575.1 Oscillospiraceae bacterium | reverse complement strand
GTCCATCTTGTTCACAAAGGTGAAGATCGGGATGTTCCGCATCCGGCAGACCTTGAACAGCTTGATCGTCTGGGCTTCGACGCCCTTCGCGGCGTCCAGCAGCATCACCGCGGCGTCCGCCGCGACCAGCACCCGGTAGGTATCTTCAGAGAAGTCCTGGTGTCCCGGGGGGTCGAGGCTGTTGATGCAGTAGCCGTTGTACTCAAACTGCATGACCGAGGAGGTGATGGAGATGCCGCGCTGCTTCTCCAGCTCCATCCAGTCGGAAACCGCGTGCCGTGCGGTGGCCTTGCCCTTGACGCTGCCCGCCAGCTGGATGGCCCCGCCGTAAAGCAGCAGCTTTTCCGTCAGTGTGGTCTTGCCAGCGTCGGGGTGGGATATGATGGCGAACGTCCGGCGACGCTCGATCTCCTGCCGATAATCCATGTGCTTTCACCTTTTCATTCGATTTCAAACTACGATATTATATCCAAAAAATGCTGCTGTGTCAACAAAAAGGCGAAAACAGTATGAGCCCGATCCCACAGGAGAGCACGTTGGCCCCGAGGGTGAGGAAAAACAGCTTCCGGCCCCGTCCGAAGGCATAGGCGTAGGCCAGATACTCCGCCGCCACAACCAGACACTCCAGCAGCAGCGCGGTGATCCACGTTTTCCCGATCAGCGCCAGGGTGAGGTTCAAAAGCAGGTTCGTGATCACGTTCACCAGAACGATGATGGAAACTGCGTTCCGATCCTGATAGCCAAAGCAGCCGAGGAAGGCCGGCTCAATCCCGACGGTCAGCAGGCAGGGAATCAGGTAGTTCATTTTTTGTTGTTCCTGCGCTTCTGGATGGCACGGATCAGCAGGCTGCAGGCGATGGCCACCACCGCCACGATCAGCACAACGCTGCCCAGCCCCATGGCGAGCAGCCCGGGGGACATCACGTCCGCGCTGGCGGAGAAGATGCACAGGCAAATGGCGGTCAAAACCGCGCCGAGGGTGTCAACGAGCTTTTTCATGTGGTTCATCCTTTCTCTCAAAGATCTTCTTTTCCGAATACAAAATCGCCCAGAGGCCGTACAGGAAACTCAGCACCACGCAGAGCCACAACACCGGGCCGGTCAATGTCATGAGTCCGCCGAGAACAGCGCCGGGCCAGAGGGCAGATGCCGCCAGCCCGAAGGCGAACCCCGGCGCGTCCGGCATGGCGCGGTAGAGAAGCCACAGCGTCACCGGCATGGTGAGGTTTATCAGAAACTGCCCGGCCAGCGCCGGAACTGCCCAGTTGGAGCAGAAGGCGATCAGCACGGCGGCGGGGACGATGGAGATCCATGCGCTGTTTTTCGCCCCGATCCGGTCACAGACAAAGCCGCCTAGGGTCTTGCCGAGGAACACAAACCCGGTCATCACCAGTGCCGCCGGGATCCCGACCTTCCACGGGAAATGCACCGCGCTGCCGCCCACCGCCCGCACCGCCACCGCAGCGGTCAGCAGAACCGGGATCAGAAGGGAACCCTCTGTGGACTGCTCCTGTCTTTCAGCGGGAACAGAGCGGCTCAGGGGAACCTCCAAAATCGCACAGAGGGTCAGCAGGATGGCGAGCACGGTTCCCAGCTTCGGCCAGAGGGTGCCAAGGGTCACGCCAATGGCCCCCGGCGCCACGAACACGCCCAGAGCCCCGGCTTTTCCGCGGCTTTGTTCCAATGTCATGGAGCCGCCCACCACATGAAACAGGCTATTGCCGAGACCAATGCAGCTGACCCGAACCCAGACCGGCAGGGGAAGGGCATAACCCAATACCACCAGCAGCATGGAAAGTGCCGCCGAGAGGCCGTGCTTTCGGATCCGATCCGCAGCCAGCCCCACGAGGCATTGGGTGGAGAAGGCCAGGGTATTGTAGAGCACGATCATGTTTGCGTCCGCCGCCGCGGCAGAGCCGAATACCGTCGCCGCGCAGAGTGCGTCTACCAGCAGATGGGAGACCGCATTCAGTCCCAGCAGCCGCCGTGCCGCCGCAGATCCCGATTCCATACCCGCACCTCCTTCCGGATTCCTTTTCTACAGCATAGCACAACCGCAATTTGTTGTAAATACTTTACGAAAATATTTCAGGAATATTAAATCAAAAGATCAAATTCTAGTTTAACGGGGTATTAATAAAGAACACCGTAGGGCGGGGACCTGTGCCCCGCCG
>CADCQK010000115.1 GCA_902803575.1 Oscillospiraceae bacterium | reverse complement strand
TGCGGTGGATGAGGGTCGGGGAGCAGTTGGATCAAGGCAGCAGCTCAATAGGAATCACATAGGTTCAACCCTCATCCGTCACGGCTATTTCCCGCCGTGCCAGCTCCCTCGCCGAGGGAGCCGAGTGGGATTTCTAGCGCAACGTTAAACTCCAATTTACGAAACTCCGATTACGCTCCCTTTGCATTGGAAATCCGGAACAAACCGATTCTGCGCAGCGTCTTTTGTGTGTAAGGTCATTAATTGTTAACATAAAAATATTATGGAAAGCAAAAATTCATGGTTTATAGGTTGTAAATGCGATTCATTTATGATATACTACAACCTAATTCTTCATTATTTATCATAATTTGTTACCAGAAGGATGCAAACCGGAGAAAAGGAGGGCGTGCATATGGAATCCACCGCGACATTGCTGGGCACCTTGGCCATGGTAGGGCGGTTCGTGCTGCCGGTTTTCGCGCTGGTAGTGCTCTATCGCTGTGTGCGCTCCATGCTCTCCGGCAGAGCGGATCCGGAGATCTGGGGCTATCTGGTCACGCCCAAGGGCGAGGTGTCGCAGCTGCGGCATTGGGAGTGCATCATCGGCCGCGCCCGCTCCTCGGACGTGCGATTGAATTATGAAGATGTGGCCAGCGTCCACGCGGTTTTGATGCGAAACGACAAGGGCGAGTGGCACATCCACGATCTCAGCCGCGGCGGCGGGGTGCATCTCAACGGCAAACAGCTTGAGGGCCCCGAGCAGCTGGTGGACGGCGACATCATCCGCTGCGGCAAGCATATGCTGAAATTTGCCACCAACACCGAGCAGCACCGGGCGCTGCAGGAGCGGAAACGGGAAGTGGCGGGCTGGAAGATCAACGCCGGCACGACCCTGTTTTTCCTGACCCTCTGCCAGCTGCTGCTGATGCTGGAATTCTATGTCTCTCTGGATGACGAGCACCGGATCACGGCGCTGCTGGCGTTCTTTGCGCTGATCCTGGTGCAGTGGCTGTGCTATCTGGTGATGCGCACCCTGGACCGCTCCGGGTACGAGCCGGAGACCCTGGCGTTTTTCCTGTGTACGCTGGGCTTAAGCATCTGCGCCACCGCCACGCCGGACGAGCTGGTGCGGCAGACCATCCTGCTGATCGCGGGAGTGGCGCTGTTCTTCCTGTTCGGCTGGTGGCTTAGAGACTTAAACCACGTGAAAGCCATGCGCTGGCCTTTGGCATTCCTGTCTCTGGCGCTGCTGGCTTTGAACCTGGCGGCGGCACAGGAGATGTTCGGCGCGAAAAACTGGATCACGGTGGCGGGCTTCAGCCTGCAGCCGTCGGAGCTCATCAAGGTGGCCTATATCTACGTGGGCGCCACCACGCTGGATCAGATGTTCCGCTCCAAGAGCATTTTGTATTTCATCGGTTTTTCCGCCATCTGCGTCGGCGGCCTTGCCCTGATGGGCGACATGGGCGCGGCGCTGGTGTTCTTCGCCACCTTCCTGGTGATCGCGTTCCTGCGCTCCGGCAGCATCGCAACGGTGCTTCTGGCGGTGGGCGGCGCGGCCATGGCGGGCATGCTGGTTCTGAGCATCAAGCCCTATGTGGCAAGACGTTTCGCTACCTGGGGTCACGTCTGGGAGGACGTAAACGGCGCCGGCTATCAGCAGACCCGCGCGCTGAGTGCTGCGGCCTCCGGAGGCCTCTTCGGACAGGGGGCAGGCAACGGCTGGCTCAAGCACATCGTGGCCGCCAACACGGACATGGTCTTCGCCATGGTCTGTGAGGAGCTGGGCCTCATCATCGCGGTGTTCGCCATGCTCAGCATCATCGCGCTGGCGATCTTCACGGTGAAAAACGCGGCCCGAAACCGCTCGTCTTATTACGTCATCGCAGGCTGCGCCGCCGTCACGATGATGATGGTGCAGATGGCGCTGAATGTCTTCGGCTCTCTGGACATCCTGCCCTTCACCGGCGTCACCTTCCCCTTTGTGAGCCGCGGCGGCTCCAGTATGCTCAGCTGCTGGATGCTGCTGGCCTTCATCAAGGCTGCGGACACCAGAAGGGGCGGCAGCTTCGTGGTGAAGGCCGGAGCCAAACAGAAGGAGGCGGACGCGGCATGACGAAGGTACAGCACAGAGCCATGGCCGCCCTCCTGGTGGCAGCCCTGATCCTGGTGGGCCTCGGCGTGTATATCTACCGCTTCATCGTCCACGGGGGCGACTGGGCCACCTTCGCCGTTGGGGGAAACTACACCAGCGGCATCATGAGTACCGGCACCATCACCGACCGCAGCGGCGTCGTTCTGGCGCAGGCCGACGGCAGTTCCAGATACTACGCCGACGACTGGTCGGTGCGCCGCGCCTGCTATCACGCGGTGGGCGACTACGCCGGCAACGTGGGCACCGGCGCCCTGCGCTCCCTTGCGGCGCAGCTGGCGGGCTACAATCCCATCACCGGCACCTACGCCTCCGGCGGCAGCGAGGTGGCGCTGAGTCTGGACAGTCAGCTCTGCGTCACGGCCCAAAACGCGCTCAACGGCCGCAGCGGCGCGGTGCTGGTATCGAATTACAAAACCGGCGAGATCCTCTGCATGACCTCGAATCCCACCACGGACCCGGCGGACAGCACCCTGGAGATCGCGGACGGCACCTATCTGAACCGCTGCATCAGCGCAGTCTATACCCCCGGCTCGGTGTTCAAGCTGGTCACCACCGCGGCGGCACTGGAAACCATCCCGGATCTGGCCTCCAGGACCTATACCTGCACCGGCAGCATCCAGGTGGGCGGCAGCGTGGTCACCTGCTCCGGCACCCACGGGAGCCAGAGCTTCGAGGACGCCCTCGCCAACTCCTGCAACGTGGCCTTCGCGCAGATCGCCCTGGAGCTGGGCGGCGATACGCTGGAGAAATACGCAAACGACCTGGGCTTCACCTCCAGCCACAAGCTGGACAGCGTCACCACCGCGGCCGGCAGCTTCTTCAAGGACTCTGACGGCTCTCCCGGTCTGGCCTGGTCGGGCATCGGACAGGCGGCGGATCTGGTCTGCCCCTATTCCATGCTGCGGCTGGTCTCGGCGATAGCCACCTCCGGCATCCTGCAGGAGCCGACCCTGATTCTGGGGGAGCGAAACAACCAGACCAACCTGCTCCAGAGCACCACCGCCAACCGGATGAAGGAGCTCATGAGCTATAACGTCCACGCCCATTACGGCACCTGGAACTTCCCGGGATTGAACATCTGCGCCAAGACCGGCACCGCCGAGGTGGGCGACGGCACCAGCCACGCCTGGTTCACCGGCTTCCTGGACGACGAGACCCATCCCTACGCCTTCGTGGTCATCGTGGAAAACGGCGGCGGCGGACTGGAGACGGCCGGCACCCTGGCAAATACCGTGCTGCAGACGGCCGTGGCAAGAGGCGATTGAAAGAGTTTGGAGTTTGGAGTGTGAAGTGTGGAGCTTAAATAGGATTTCACATTTCAGCGATAAATTGGAGTTTGTAGGGCAGATGATGAGAGCGAAGCCTTCCCCTTGAGGGGAAGGTGGCACGGCGGGAAATAGCCGTGACGGATGAGGTGGAAATCTTGTGCTTCTGCCAAAACTTGGCCACCTCATCAGTCTCGCTTCGCTCGACAGCTTCCCCTCAAGGGGAAGCCTTTCGAAGTGGAAGCTTCGCCCCG
>CADCQK010000114.1 GCA_902803575.1 Oscillospiraceae bacterium | reverse complement strand
GTTCTGCTTGAAGGCCTGGATCGTGCGGGCGGGATTCTCCAGCACCACGTTGCCGGCGGAGTCGGTGACGTAGTTGAAGGTGCGGGAGTAGGTGAACACACCGTCATTGACGAAGGCGCAGTAGGCCTGGGCCATCTCGCGGACGGTGATGCCGTTGGTCAGCTGACCCAGCGCCAGCGGGGCGTAGTCCTGGTCAAAGTCATCCAGACTGACGACGCCCAGCTTCTCCTTCAGGAACTGATAGGAGACGGCGGGGGTGAGCTTGTCCAGGATCTGGGCAGAGACGGTGTTCAGCGACCGCTGCAGGGCGGTGCGGATGGTGATGACGCCATAGTTGCCGCCGCCGGAGTTCTTCGGATACCAGCTGGTGCCGGAGAGCTTGATGCTGGCAGAGTCATTGACGCGGGTGTTCTGGGTGATGAGACCCAGCTCCATGGCGGGACCATAGACCGCGATGGGCTTGATGCTGGATCCGGGCGGGCGCTGGGACTGGGTGGCCCGGTTGGTGCCGAAGTTGATCTGCTTGACACCGTAGCCGCCGGCCATGGCCTGCACCTCACCAGTGTAGGGATCGATGATCACGATGGCGGACTGGCAGGGCTGGCCGGAGGCGGAATTGTGCAGCGGCAGCTTGCCCTGGGTGTAATAGGAGTCGACGATGTTCTGGATCTTCGGGTTGAAGCAGGAATAGACCTGATAGCCGCCGGAATAGAGCAAGGTCTTGGCGGTGTCGCGGCTGATGCTGCGATCCTCCATCAGACGCTGGATCACGTCCTCGATGACGGCCTCGGCGTAGTAGCTGTAGATGGTCTGGCCCACTTCCTCGGTCTCGCTGCGGACGAAGACGGGCTCGTCGGCCACGGCCTGGTCGTGCTCTTCCTTGGTGATGAAGTCCAGCTCATACATCTTGTCCAGAATGGTGATGCGCCGGTTGTTGTTGTTCTCCGAGCTGATGAAGGGGTCGTACTTGGAGGGATTGTTGGTGATGCCCACGATGCTGGCGCATTCCGACAGACTCAGCTGAGACGGAGCTTTGCCGAAGTAGGTCTCGGCCGCGGTGTAGACACCGTAGCTGCCCTCACCGAAGTAGACGATGTTCAGATACCACTCCATGATCTCCTGCTTGGAGTAGTTTTTCTCAAACTCCAGAGCCTGGAAAATCTCCAGAAGCTTTCGCTGAACTGTGATGTCGTCCTGATGGGTCAGGTTCTTGATCAGCTGCTGGGTGATGGTGGAGCCGCCGAAGTCGTTGCGCATGCCGAGGAACATGTTCACGAACGCGCCGGTGGTGCGGTACCAGTCCACGCCCTTGTGCTGATAAAAGCGCTGGTCCTCGATGGCGACGGCCGCCTTCTCCATGTACTGGGGGATGTCCTGATAATCCACCCAGACGCGCTTCTCCAGCGAGGACAGGCCAACCAGCTTCTGCCAGTTGCCGTTGTCGTCCTCATAGAGAATCGAGCTGGACAGGGAGACGGTAAAGTCTTCCAGCTCCACGTCCAGTTCCGTGGAGAGACAGGTTTTCACATAGTATGCGAAGATGCACAAGAACAGCAGCGCCGTCACGATCAGGATCAGGAAGATCGTGCCGATCACGCGAAAGACAGAACCGGTCACGCCCACTGCGGCGTTGGCCGTGCCGTCTGCCACCGCGCGGGACACGCTTTTCTTTTTCCGAGCAGATGCCATGTGCGTCGATTCACCTCCGAATCAGGGGTAGTTATAGTATTATATCACACTCTGTCAACGATGAACAGAGATTTTTCCATTTGTGGATAAAAAATTAAGAAATGCGGAAAAATGATAAGAAACGGGGTGGAGGGTTTTTGGATGAAGCGGATGGTTCTCAAGGCGGCCGGCACGGCGCTTTTGGTGGCGGCTGCGGTGATCTGCGCCCATCAGGCGGCGAGCACCTTTCCGACGGCGGTGAAAACGGAGCTCCAGAGTTATGACGGCGCGAAGGCCGAATTTGTTCTCAGAGATTATGAAGGTTATGTGAGCGTCTTCGCCCCCGGCGCGGATCCGGAGCCGCTGCAGATCACCGCCATCCAGACCGAAAGCCTCCGCCAGCGGGACCGGGAGTTGCTTCAGGGCGGTCTCACCGTCGGCAGCCGGGAGCAGCTGTTGATGCTGCTGGAGGATCTCAGCGAGTAAAAACGACAAAACCGCCGCGGGGATCTCACTTCCTCGCGGCGGTACGCTGGATCTGATTTATTACTGCATAAACTCCATGCCGATGTCCCAGGCCTGGCCCAGATACGCCCCAACGCCGTAGTAGCCGTTGCGCATCTGGTCAAAGAGGAAGGTGTTCAGCTTGCCGGAGTCGATCTCGCCCTTCTCGTCCAGCACCTTTTCATCCGCCAGCACGTTGACGATCTTGCCAATCACCCGAAGGCCATAAGGCTCGTCCTCGAACCGCTCCACCGTGCACTCCAGGGTCAGCGGGAATTCCGTCACCACCGGGGCGTCCACATGCTCGCTCTTCACCGCGTGGAGGCCGGTTTTTTCGAATTTATCCGGGTACTGGGTGCCGGAGGCGGTGCCCAGATAGTCGCACTCCTTGATGGTATCCACGCCCGGCACCGCCAGGGTGAAGGCGCCGCGGGCCTTGAGATTGGCGACGGTCTTGTGCTCGGCTTCCAGATTCAGCGCCACCATGTCCTCGGCGCAGATGCCGCCCCAGGCCATGGCCATCTGGTCCACGGAGCCGTCCTCGTTGTAGGTGCCGATCATATACACCGGCATGGGAAACAGATAGGGTTTCACACCAAAGCTTTTCATGATTCAGATTCCTTTCCGATTTTATTGAATGGAGCGGCCCAGCGCGTAAGCCTGCTGCAGCTCCGGTTTTCCGTCGATGTCCCCCGGCTGCGTCACCCAGCCGCAGAGGATCTTCCCGAGGCTCTTCCAGCCGACGTGCTGCTCCAGATGGTCGTACCAGTGCTCGCTCTCCTCGAAGCCGGCGCCCTCGGCGGCCATGATCAGCACGCTCTCCTTTTTGGGGTTCCGGTAATTGGGGTCGCACTCCGCCACGGCGAACAGCCGGTCGAAGGCGGTTTTCAGCTGGCCGGAGATGAACCAGTAAAACAGCGGCGACGCCAGCACCACCACGTCCGCCTCACGGTAGACCGGGTAGATCTTCGCCATGTCGTCCTTCTGGACACAAGGACATTCCGAATCCTTTCCTCCCTGCCAGCAGCCGAGGCAGCCGCGGATGTCCATGCTGTTGAGGTGAAACTCCGTGACGGTGTTCCCCGCCGCCTCCGCACCCAGACGGAACTGATTCGTCAGTGCCGAGGTGTTGCCGTTTTTCCGGGGGCTTCCGTTGAGGATCACGATCTTCTTTGCCATTTTTTCTTCCTCCCGCTTGCAATCTGGATGATTCTATGGTAGCATACATCCAGAATAGAATTCAAGTACCTACATCAATGTAAGGTACTTACTTGGAGGAAAGTATGAGCGACCGGAAGATCGAAAATGCGAAATATGAAGAGACCGGCTACTGCTACACCCTGTCGCTGATTGCCGGGAAATACAAGCCCGTGATCCTCTACTGCCTGATGGAGTATGAGCCGGTGCGATTCAACGAGATGCAGCGGTATCTGGGGAAGGTGGCGGACAAGACCCTGAGCCAGAATCTCAAGGAGCTGGAGCGGGACGGGCTGATCCACCGGGAGATGTATCCCGAGGTGCCGCCGAAGGTGGAGTACACCCTCACGGAAAGAGGCGCCTCCCTGGTGGCGGTGCTGGACAAGCTCTGCGACTGGGGCATGGAGAACAGGCCGCAAAACTGAAAACTTGCCGCACCATACAAGACGCGCCGCGGAAACTGCTCCGCGGCGCGTGTTTTTATTCTTTTCCGGGTCGGACGAAGCGGATCTTGCAGACATCGTCTCCGTGGGCGATGGTGGCGGGCAGATCCAGACGGCAGCCGAAGCTCTCGGCGATGCCGCGATCGCCGCACATGGCGTGGTCGCAGAGAAGGGCGATCTCCTCATCCGAGCACCCCTGCTTCTGCCAGGCTTTCACCAACGGACAGTAGTGGAAGTCGATGGAAAGATGGTCGTCGTCGCAGCGCTGGATGTCCATCTCGAAGACCCACTGGGCGAACTTCGAAAACAGGGTCTTTTTCAGGCCCTTGAGGGAGTCGCCGCCTCCGGCCTTAGCTCTGAGATTGCCGCCCTGATAGATGCCGCAGCGATGGATGGCGTCGGGGGCGTATTCCTCCGGCTGGAGGCCGTGCTTTTTCGCCTCGTCGGTGAGCAGATACATCCAGAGCGCCCGGTGCTCCAGCTGCTCCCGAATGGCGACGATCAGGGGATTTTTGATCCTGGGTTCGTTTTTGACCTTGCTCATGATTCAACCTCCGAATCCGATGCAGCCGGTGCGCCCCTCCCCTGTCTGGATGAAATGGAGAATCATCTCGATCCGGATGGCCCGGCTGATGGCCCCCATCATGCTCTCGTGGCTGAAGGTCAGCAGGAACAGGCCCGCCAGAGCGGTGCAGTTGGTGAAACGCACCCGTCTGCGGCTGTGGAAGCCGAAGAATTTCTTCTCCAGCTGATAGCTCTTGCCGAACATCAGGTTCAACGCCGCGTAGACGTCCTGGAACTGCTCGGCGGTCAGCCGCTCGGTGAAAGCGGTGTCACCATTATAGCTGACCACCACGGTGGCGTCAATGGACTCGGTGAGATCCCGGTCGTTGCGCTTCGGCGGCTGGAGATAGCGGAGGTCATAGCGGGTGGTGCTCTCCTGGTCGAGGATGATGTGGGTGTTCTCCGCCACCAGTCCGTCGTCGTTGGGGGTGATGGTCACCAGCTCCTGCTCGATGCCCTCGGCCAAATCTCTCTGCCGCAGCTCGGTGAAGAACCCCGCAGCGCCGCCGAGAAGCTCAAACAGATGCAGACATCTGGCCACCCCCGCGTTGGGACACAGGGAATTAAAATCCGAGAAGGGCTTCCCCTTCAAAAGCTCGTTCATGCCGATCTGCAGCTGCCGGAAGTCGCAGCGCTTGCCCTGGCTGCCAAGGCAGTTTTCGTCCAGCGACAGGCCGCGCACCAGACCGTCCTCGTCCAGCAGCACCACCGCCAGCACCGGCACCTCCCGGTTCAGGTCGCCAAAGTGGTAGACGCTCTTCTGCCAGGCCACCACGTTCCAGCCGGCGTCGCTTTTCCGCACGTCGGTGCCGCGATAGCGGGTGATCAGGGTGCTGCGATCCGGGCTGTGGGCGTCGAAGACGAAGCTGTGGTCAAAGTCCGTGTCCAGCTCTTTCAGGTCGCGCCGAAGTTCCAGCTTCATGACTGCAGCGCCTCCCCCACCACGCGGTACACGTCCGCCACAGTGACAATCTCGCCCCAGAAGGAGCTGGGCAGCGTGACGCCAAATTCCTCCTGGGCCTGCAGCACCACGTCCGCCAGATCGAAGCTGGTGAGCCCCAGATCCGCGATGAGGCGCTTTTCAGGGGTGATCTCCGCGGGGTCGATGTCCAGCGTCTCCGCGAGAATCTGCCGAATCTGTTCTTCCATACCGGGTGCCTCCTTAATACCGTTTGATTTTCTGGGTCGCCGTTTTTTCGAAAGGCTCGCTGCGCAAAACCAGCGCGCCGATGTGCTCATGGGGCTTCAGGGTCTTGTTGATCCGGTCGACCTCCTGATAGACCGCCTCCCGATCCGGGAGCGCCTTCGGATCCACATAGACCTCCGCGGTGATCTTGCCGTCCTTTTCATAGACCAGCGCGTCCTGGACGCCCTCCACCCGGTAGAGCTTTTCCTCCAGCATTTCGGGTGAGACGTTCTCGCCGTTGGAGAGGACGATCAGATTCTTCTTTCTGCCCAGGAACCAGAGATAGCCGTCCTTGTCCACGCGGCCCAGGTCGCCGGTGTGGAACCAGCCGTCCCGGTAGGCATCGCTGTTCCCCTCGGGATCGTTATAGTAGCCGGGAGACACGCTGTCGCCGCGGACGCAGATCTCCCCGTCGATGATCTTCGTCTCGCAGCAGGGGAAGGTCCTTCCGATGGAGCCGAAGCGGTTGGCGTGGGGGACGTTGGCCGCCACGATGGGGCTGCACTCGGTGATGCCGTAGCCCTGGATCACCGTGATGCCGAGACACCGGTAGAACTCCACCAGCTCCGGATCCAGCGCCGCGCCGCCGCAGATGAAGTAGCGGAGGTTGTGGCCCACCACGTCGTAGACGTCGCCGAAGAGCCTGTGGCTCAGATCAATACCGAAGCGGAGGAAAAACCGGTTGAGCTTCAGGCCCTTTTGCAGCAGCTCCAGCTTCCCCGCCTTTTTGGCGGTTTTGAGGATCTCCCGGTGGATGGTCTGGAGCACCAGCGGCACCACCACGAGAATGGAGGGCTCGTATTTTTTCAGGTTGGATTTCACCGTCAGCAGGTTTTCATTGATGTACATTTTCCCGCCGCAGTGGAGCACCCCCACGATGTTGGTCATGATCTCGAAGGTGTGACTGGGCGGCAGCACCGAGAGGCCGGAATCCTCCGGTGACAGCGGCAGCTGGGACATGGCGGCGGAGCAGTGGCTGCCCATGTTCCGGTGGGTCAAGAGCACGCAGCGGCTCTGGGCCGTGGTGCCGCTGGTGAAGTAAAGAGCGGCGGGGGCCTCCGGATCCAGTATTGGCCACGCCTCGTCGGTGATTTCCGAGAGGGAATCCAGCAGCGCGTGATACTCCATGATCCGCAGCTCCGGGATGGCCTCATGCAGAGCAGCCGCGTCCTTTTCACAGCTCTGGTCATAGAGCAGCAAACTGCTGTCAGAGCGGCGGAGGCAGCTTTCCAGTTCCTCCGCTTTGGTGCCGAGATGCAGCGGGACCGCCACGCAGCCGCTGGAGATCACCGCGAAAAAGCAGCTGAGCCAGGCAGCGCCATTGGGCCCCAGCAGGGCGATGTGGGCGCCCATGAGCCCCCGCTCTTCCGCCCAGAGGCCGAAGCGGCCGCAGTAGTTCCGAAGCTCCGCACCGGTGACGGAGGGCATCTCCGGATCGCTGCTGAAGAAAAACGGCGTATTGGGGAAGTTCAAGTCCGCGTGGAGCACCACTTCCCGCAGATTGGCATAGTGCACCTGAGGCGGCGGTTGGATTCGCTTCATTCCAGCACCTTCTAATTCATATTGAAATAGTGGGATTATTTTGATTGTAGCAACAATTGAACAGCCTGTCAAGCAATTAACGTTGTTTCTCTTTTTTACACAAATTTCCTACCCTCGACTTGACAACAAAAAACGGATTGTGTGTAAATTTTCTGTCCCAGAAGCAGATTTCTGTCCCTTTCACTATGCAAATATCCCCGGGAGCGGCTGCTTCCGGGGATGGAAATGTTTTGATCAGAAGGTGTTCTCCTTCAGCCAGTGGACCGCTTTCATCACCATCTCTGTGATGTCTTTGCCGTCGGCGGTGACAATCTTCTCCTCCGGCAGGTCGCCCCGGAGATCCAGATGGGCCTCCTCGATCAGGGCGTTTTTGAAGTAGTTGTTGTCGTCGGAGAAACCGGGATCCGGCTGGATCTGGCAGATGCTGTAGGCCTGCAGGATCGCCGTCACCGGGACGCCGCAGTAGGTCAGGCCCCGGTACTGCTCGATCTCGCTCTGGGGGATGGGCGCGCTCTCCCGATAGAGCGCCATAGCCTCTTTCAGCGCCGCCTGCTCCGCCTCAGAGAGGGGCTGGGACTCGCCCGCGGTCTTGGTGTTGTCCTGCACCTGCTCCAGGGTGCTCATGCCGGAAAGGACGGCGATGACGCCCTCCAGTCCCAGGCTGAACCGCAGGGCCCAGGAGGCGATGGATTTGTCCGGGTTCACGGCTTTCAGAACCGCTTCGGCCTTCTCCGGCAGCTTCGCCAGGCCGCCGCCCTTGACCGCCTCCATGATGACCACCTGCTTGCCGTGCTTGCGGATCACCTCATAGCAAGCGCCGGCCTGGACAAACTCGCTGTCCCAGTCGATGGGGTTCAATGCGATCTGCACGAACTCCGTCTCCGGATGCTCGGTCAGCACCCGATCCAGCAGCTTCGCGGAGGAATGGAAGGAAAAGCCCAGGTGGCGGATCTTCCCCTGCTCCTTCCACTTTTTCGCGTGGTCGAAGAGGTTTGTGGTCTTGACGATGCCGCCGCTGCCGTCCACCCCGTCGTAGTAGAGGTTCTGGATGTTGTGCAGCAGGTAGTAGTCGATATAGTCCACGCCGAGGTTCTGAAGCTGGCTTTCGAAGACCGCATCGATCCGATCCTCCGGCACTATGTTGAAGGTGGGGAACTTGGTGGCCACGGTGAAGCTGTCTCTGGGGTGGCGCTCCACCAGACACTTGCGCACGGCCTCCTCGCTCTTGCCGTTGTGATAGACGAAGCTGGTGTCAAAATAGGTGTAGCCCGCGTCCAGGAAGGCGTCCACCATCTGGTTGATCTGCTCGTAGTCAAAGTCCGTGGGCCCCGTGAACACCGGCAGCCGCATCATGCCAAAGCCTAAATTCTTCATGCAAATCCCCCTTTGCCGCGTTGTGTGTTGGTCCGGAATATTTCCATTGTAGCATAGTTTCCCAGTTTCTGCAATGCGGAATCCCGGAGATCAGGCCGCTTCCATTTTGTTCAGCTCCGTTTCGATCTGGTTCAGGGTCCGGAAAAACCGGTGGGTCGCCACCGCAGGGCCGAAGAGCAGCACCCCGAAGGTGTTCCAGCCGAACATGTGCCACCAGGAGGTGTAGGGCCCCTCCAGTCCCAGGTCGATGGCCTTTGCCTTCAGCTCCTCGGCGATCCGCGCCATCCAGACCAGGGTGTAGAGAAACAGCGTCGGGACCCCCAGCAAGTAGGCCTTCCAGTATTTCATGGTCTCGTGGCCCAGGATCTCGTCCAGCTCGTCCTGGAGCCCGTTCAGCGGCATGTAGCAGAGGAAAAAGATCCCCGCCGTGAAAAAATCGATGAAGCCCAGCAGAAAGCCCGGGCGGTTGGTATGCCTGAATCTCATGATGTTCCTTTCAGCGTTGGTTGCTCCGTCTCCAGATCTTCTGCTGTTTGGCGCGTTCACCGGAGTGAAGCCTTTTTATTTAATGAACTTCTTGACCACTGCGGGGACCCCCGCCGCCATCGAATAGTCCGGAAGGTCCTTCGTGACCACGCTGCCCGCCGCGATGACGCAGCCCTTTCCGATGGTGACGCCCTGCAACACGGTCACGTTCCCGCCGAACCAGCAGTCGTCTCCGATGACGATGGGCAGCGCCCGCTCCAGTCCCCGGTTGCGCTCCGGAACGGTCATGGGATGGCTGGCGGTGTAAAACCCGCAGAAGGGGCCGATGAAGACGTGGTCCCCCACGGTGATGGTGCCGCCGTCCATGAAGTAGCAGCCGTGGTTCACGAAGCACCCCTCGCCGAACCGGGTCTTATAGCCATAGTCAAAATAGGCCGGGGCCAGGATGTTCAGCCCCTCCGGCAGCTCCGTATCCAAAAGGCTGCGCAGGGCCGACCGCTGCGCCTCGCTGCCCGGCCGCGCCATGTTGAAATCATAGCACAGGTCGTCCGCCCTGCTCCGCTCTGCCAGCAGGTCCGCGTCAAAATTCGCGTCGTGCCATTCTCCCCGCGCCATCTTTTCCTTCTCCGTCATGGTCGTTCCTCCCGGAATTAAATTTCTATTATCATACCACAAAAACCGCGGCGGGGCAATGTCGTGCCGGTCGGACTGTTGACCCGCCGACCGGATTTGTGATAGAGTAGAGCCGATATTTTCTAAGGAGGGATCGTCGTGGCGGAAACGTCCATGCAGCCCCGCCGCGGCTTTGATCCGGCGCTGCTGCCGTCGGTGATCCGGCTTGCCTGGCCCACCATGCTGGAGCAGCTGATGCAGACCGCCGTGCAGTACATCGACACCGCCATGGTGGGCGCGCTCGGCACCGCAGCCACCGCGGCCGTCGGCGCCACCACCACCATCAACTGGCTGATCATCTGTCTGCTCTCCGCCTGCGGCATCGGATTTCTGAGCGTCATCTCCAGAGCCAGCGGCGCCGGAGATCGGAAGCTGGTGCGGCAGGCCTCGGCTCAGGCGGTGCTGATGGTGCTGATCGTCGGCGGCGCACTGACGGTGCTGACTACGGTCTGCAGCCCCTTTGTCCCCGTCTGGATGCAGGTGGATCGGCCCATTCAGAAGCTGGCGGGGCAGTATTTTCTGATCCTCTACCTCCCCACGCTGTTCCGGGCGGCATCCATCATTTTCGGCACAGTGCTGCGCTCCGTGGGCGACGTGAAGACCCCCATGCGGGCAGGCATCGCCGCGAACCTCCTGAACGTGATCCTGAACTTTCTGCTGATCTTCCCCACCAGAACCGTGACCCTATTCGGCCATGCCTTCCGCTGCTTCGGTCTCGGCTGGGGCGTGGCTGGTGCGGCGGCGGCCAGCGCGGTGAGCTATGTCCTCTCCGGCGTCATGATCACGCTGGTGCTCTGGCGGCACCCTGCCCTCTCTCCCAGAGGCATCCGGCTCAGGCCCGACAAAACCGTGCTGCGGCCCTGGTGGAAGGTCACCCTGCCGCTGGTGCTCCAGCAATTTGCCACCTGCATGGGCTACATCGTCTTTGCCGCCATGATCAACCGCCTGGGTGAGATCTCCGCCGCGGCCCACACCATCGCCAACACCGTGGAGAGCGCCTTTTATATTCCCGGCTACGGCATGCAGAACGCCGCCGCCACCCTCACCGGCACCGCCGTGGGCGCCAGAGACCGTCAGCGGCTCCGGGCATTGGGGCACACGATCCGCGCCGTGGAAATCACACTGATGCTCCTCTCCGGCGGGCTGCTCTTTGCCTTCGCACCCTGGATGGTGCGGCTCTTCACCAAGAGCCCCGAGGCCATTTCTCTCGGCACCACGGTGCTGCGGATGGTGGCCTGCTCCGAGCCCTTCTACGGCGTCTCCATCGTCACCGAGGGCATGCTCCAGGGGGCGGGCAAGACCCGCATCCCCTTGCGCTACAACCTGATCGGCATGTGGGGCGTGCGCATCATCGGGACCTTCGTCTGCACCCGGTTTCTGGGTCTCGGTCTGGTCTCCGCCTGGGGCTGCATGATCGCCAACAACCTGCTGGTCTTTTGCCTCTATCTGGTTTTGCTGCTCAGAGGCGGCACGGAGAAGCTCATCGATCCCGCCTGAAACACATTTCTTTTTCGAAATCGGAAACTTTTTTCTCAGCTTTGCGTCAAAACGACCGTATCGTTCTAGACAGGAACGATGCAGAGATGTATTATCATCCAGTCCGGTTCGTTCCGGACACAAAAACACTGTGAAAAAGGAGAGACAAACATGAAAAGAATCCTGAGTTTGATGCTCGTGCTGGTCATGGTCCTGGCCCTGTGCGCCTGCGGCAAGCAGGCTGCGGAGCCTGCCGGTTCCGAGGCCGCCGAGGCCGCTGCCACCGGTGAGACCCTCGCCGGCAAGAACATGAGCGAAGAGGATGCCAAGTACCAGATCGAGGTCGCCATGCAGTATCTGCTGGAGGAGACCTACGGCGAGAAGGTCAACGACGCCCGCATCACCGTGGAGAAGGTTTACTCCGCCGACGATGAGGCCGAGACCGAAGCCCTCAGCGGCTATGAGCTGGGCGCCGATGACTATGCCTTTGAGGTGAAGTATGAGCTGCACCCCGCTGACGGCGTGGATCCCAACGAGTTCCTTGCCGGCACCGGCGAGTTTGACGAGGAGACCGGCTGGGTCCTCAACAAGACCAACGTCGGCATCCTGCGTCCCAACACCGCCGCCGAAGAGCCCGCCTTCGTCATCGACAGCTTCGGCACCGGCTTCTAAGCCAAATGCAAACAAAATGCTCCCGGGTCACCTGCCCGGGAGTTTTTTATTGCCATTACCCCTCCTTTGTGGTATGATCGGTTTAAAGCGGCAGATTCGCCGCGAAATGTTGAAAAATTGATATCCATTCAAGGAGGGAGAAGCATGCTGCAATTCTGGGGAGACGGATCCCAGGCTGCCAGAGATCTGGTGGATGCCATCCGGGTCCGAAGCACGGAAAACTTCAACTGGACTTTCATTTTTATCCTCGCTGTGGTGTTCTACATCTACTGGACGGAGATCCACAACAAGAACACCTAGATCCTCTGCGCCGGCCTGGCGCTCTACGGGGTGCACTGGCTGTATGAGATCTGCAACGCCATCATCGGCCACGTCAGCGGCTATCCGCTCTGGTCGGTGTCCAACGACTCCACCACCTTCATTCTGCTGATCGGCGTCTGCTGGGAGCTGTCGATGATGTTCTCCATCGCCGGCATGATCTCCTTCAAGATGCTGCCGAAGGACCGCACCAAACGGTATTTCTCCAAAAACGGCAAGGGCGGCATCAGCTGCAAGCTGGTGGGCGCCATCGAGATGGCCCTGCTGTTCGCGCTGTTTGAGTCCTTCCTCGCCGGCACCAGCAACCACTCCTTCATCTGGGTCTACAAGTGGTGGGGCGTGCTGCCGGTGTTCGTCACCACCTACATTCCGTTCTTCCTCGCCAGCAACTACGTCCCCGACATGGAGCCGAAAAAGCGCAGAAACTTCCTGATCGGTCTCTGGGGTCTGGACGCCCTGCTGCTGATCGTTCTGATCCCCATGGGCATCATCTGAACTCGATACCAATCTCAACGCCCGGTCCGGCCGGGCGTTTTTTTGCGGAATGCCTGCCGCTCATTTTTTCGCTTTGGCCCGGAAACACACGGCTGCCAGGAGGGCGAAAAATACCGCGGCGCAGACGCCGCCCGCCCCGGCGCGGAAGCCGCCGGTAAAGACGCCCAGCCAGCCGTCGGACGCAACCGCCTCCCGGACGCCCTTCGCCATCAGGTGTCCGAAGCCTGTAAGCGGTACGCTGGCCCCGGCGCCGGCGAAGTCCGCCAGCGGCTGATAGAGCCCCAAAGCGCTCAAAATGACGCCCGCCACCACGTAGCCCGAGAGGATCCGAGCCGGGGTCAGGTTCGTCCGGTCGATGATGATCTGGCCAATGGCGCACAGCAGCCCGCCGATCAGAAACGCTTTCAGATAGATCATAACGCGTCCTCCATTTCAATGCTCACTGCGTGGCAGATGCCGGGGATAGACTGCCCCTGCATGGAGGCTGTGGGGCTCATGAGGGCGCCGGTGGCGGCGAAGAGCAGACGGCGGAGCTCCCCCGCTTCCATCAGCTTCATCAGATGCCCCGCCAGCACCGATGCGCTGCACCCGGCCCCGGAGCCGCCGCCGTGGACGTCCTGCCGCTCCCGGTCGAAGATCATCCGGCCGCAGTCGTCGTAGCGCTTCCCCAGCTCCACGCCGTCTCTCTGAAACAGCTCGCAGACCGCGGCGTGGCCGATGTGGCCCAGGTCTCCGGTGACGATCAGGTCGTAGTACTCCGGCCCGCGCCCGGTGTCCTCAAAGTGCTTTTTCAAAGTGTCATAGGCCGCAGGAGCCATGGCGGCGCCCATGTTGGTCATGTCCTTTACCCCCGCGTCCACGATGATCCCGGTGGTGGCGGCGGTGATATGGGGGCCGCTCCCCTGCTTACTCAGGATGAACGCACCCGCGCCGGTGACGGTCCACTGGGCCGTCGGCGTCCGCACCCCGCCGTAGGACAGCGGGAACCGGTACTGCCGCTCGGCGGTGCAGTAGTGGGAGCTGGTGAGGGCGGCGCAAGTCTCAGCACATCCCGAAGCCAGCAGAATCGCCCCCAAGCTTAAACTCTCCGCCATAGTGGAGCAGGCGCCGTAGAGGCCGAAGTAGGGTCTGCCGGTGTTTCTGAGGGCATAGGCCGCCCCGGCGCACTGGTTTTGCAGATCCCCGGAGAGCAGGTAGTCCAGCCGTTCCAGTGGCAGCCCCGCCTTGTCGCAGGCCAGCTCCAGACTCCGCAGCAGCATGGCGCTCTCCGCCTGCTCCCAGGTTTTTTCTCCAAAGTACGCGTCCGGCTCCACCTGGTCGAACCGCTCTCCCAGCGGCCCTTCCGACTCCTTCTGCCCCGCCACAGCGGCAGAGGCGCGGATGATGACCGGCGCATCGAACAGCACCGTATTTCCGGTTTTCTTCATAAAAAATCACCTTCTGCGTTAAGATGTGCAGAAGGTGAAATTTTATTCTTTTTTAATTCTTCGAAAGCAGGATCTCGTCAGAGTCCAGGGTGGTGCCCGCCAGCTCCGCGAACTTGTCCATCAGATCGTGCTTGGTCAGGTGCTGTTTCTCCTCGCCCTTCACGTCCAGGATGATCTCGCCCTCGTTCATCATGATGAGCCGGTTGCCGTGGCGAATGGCGTCCTTCATGTTGTGGGTGATCATCAGCGCCGTGAGCTTGTCTCGGGAGATGATCTTATCGCTGAGCTCCAGCACCTTGGCGGCGGTGGTGGGGTCCAGAGCCGCAGTGTGCTCGTCCAGCAGCAGCAGCTTCGGGTGCTGCATGGAGGCCATCAGCAACGTCAGCGCCTGACGCTGGCCGCCGGAGAGCAGGCCCACCTTGGCGGTGAGACGATCCTCCAGGCCGAGACCGAGGATCTTCAGCTTCTCGGCGTATTCCTCTTTTTCCGCCTTGGTAACGCCCCAGCTGAGTCCGCGCTTTTTTCCGCGGCGGGCGGCCAAGGCCAGATTCTCGATGATCTGCATGTTCGGCGCGGTGCCGGTCATGGGATCCTGGAACACGCGGCCGATGAACTGGGCACGCTGATGCTCCTGCATGCCGGTGACGTTGACGCCGTCGATGAGGATGGCGCCGCTGTCCACGGGCCAGACGCCGGCCACCGCGTTGAGCATGGTACTCTTGCCGGCACCGTTGCCGCCGATGACGGTGACGTAATCGCCGGGCTCCAGATGGAGGTCGATGTTTTTCAGGGCCTTTTTCTCGTTGATGGTCCCGGGGTTGAAGGTCTTGGAGACCTGATGCAGCTTAAGCATCCTTCTTCCCCTCCTTTCCCTTCAAAAAGGCTGCGCTGCGGCGGCCCGCCAGCAGATAGGAGCTGCGCCGCTGGGCCTGCAGATAGGGCACCGCCAGGAAGATGGCGACCAGCACGGCGGTGAAGAGCTTCAGATCGTTGGAATCCAGCTTCAGCCAGAGGATGATGACCATAACGATGTAGTAGGCGATGCCGCCCAGCACCACGAAGGTCAGTCTGGTATAGAAGCTGCTGCCCTTGCGGAAGAAGGCGTCGCAGAGCACCTCGCCGATGATGACGGCTGCCAGTCCGATGACGATGGCGCCGCGGCCCATGTTGATGTCCGCGAAGCCCTGGTACTGGCTCATGAGACCGCCGGAGAGGGCCACGAGACCGTTGGAGAGGCTCAAGCCCAGCACCTTCATGTTGTTGATGTTGATGCCCTGGGCCCGGCTCATATTGGGGTTGGAGCCGGTGGAGCGGATGGCGGAGCCCTGCTCGGTGCCGAAGTACCAGTACAGAACCGCGATGATGGCAATGGCGAAGATGGCGCCAACCAGGATGGCCATGGGCACGGTGCGGGCCGTCAGCAGCAGGTTGTAACGATCCGGGTTCACCGGCTTATTGGCGCTCATGCCCATGATGCGCAGGTTGATGGAGTACAATGCAAACTGGGTCAGAATACCGGAGAGGATCGCCGGGATGCCCAGCTTGGTGTGCAGCAGGCCGGTGATCAGACCCGCCAGCAGTCCCGCGATCAGCGCGATCAGAAGCGCCAGCCACGCGGGCTTGCCCGCCAGGATCAGCATGACGGTCACGGCGCCGCCGGTGGTGAACGAGCCGTCCACCGTCAGATCCGCCACATCCAGCAGCCGGAAGGTAATGTACACACCCAGAGCCATGATGCCCCAGATGATGCCCTGTGCCACGCCGCCCGGAAGCCGTCCGATCAGATTCGGAAAGCTCAGCCCGGCGGCCATGAGTGATAGATTCATAGCAGTTCGTCCTCTTTCTTACTAAGATAATGCGCGGAGCCATGACCAAAACAGGCTCCAATGCTTTGGTCATGGTTCCACATAGGAAAAGCCGCACCGCAGTGCGGCTTTTCCTGGATTTGAAAAATTATCCCTCGATGGCGACGAAGTCGTCGGGAACGGTGACGTTCAGAGCGGCGCAGCGCTCGGCGTCGTACTTCTTGACGGGGTTGGGATAGTACTCAATGGCCATCTCGGAGACGTTGGACTCGCCATTGAGGATCTGCACAGCCATCTCACCGGTGGTGCGGCCCAGCTCATAGTAATCGATGGAGAGGGTCACAACGCCGCAGCCGGCGCAGAGATTCTCTTCACCGGCAACGATGGGCACGCCGGCGGGCTGGGCCACATTGTTGATGGCCTCGGCGCAGTTGGCGGCGGTGTTATCGGTGGGGATGTAGAGCACGTCGTTCTCATCGCATGCCTGGGCGGCGACGGAGGAGACGTCGTTGGAGTCAGCGAAGGTGTAGACATTGACGGTCAGACCGGCCTTCTCCAGCTCGGCCTTGACGACATCAGCCTGGTAGACGCTGTTGGGCTCGCCGGAGCAGTAGAGGATGCCCACGTTCTCGGCGTCCGGGAACAGCTCGGTGACCATGGCGGCCTGCTGATCCAGCGGAGCCAGGTCGGAGGTGCCGGAGACGTTGGTGCCGACGGTGCCGTCGAAGTCAGCGATCTCCAGAGCCACGCCGTACTCGGTGATGGAGGTGCCCAGCACGGGGATGGTGTTGGTGGCGGCGGCGGCAGCCTGCAGCGCGGGGGTGGCGTTGGCCAGGATCAGGTCGACGCCCTCAGAGACGAAGCCGCTGCAGATGGTGGCGCAGTTGGCGCTGTCGCCGGAGGCATTCTGCACGTCGACAACGACGTTGCCTTCGCCGAAGGTCTCTTCCAGAACGTCAACGAAGCCCTGGGTGGCGGCATCCAGAGCGGGGTGCTGCACCAGCTGGCAGACGCCGACGGTGAACACGTCGCCCTCAGCGGGGGTGACAGCGTCGACAGCCTCAGCGCTGCCGGCGGGGGTGCTGGAGTTGCCGCAGGCTGCCAGAGCGAACAGCATCAGAGCGGCCAGCACCAGTGCGGTGATCTTTTTCATGATTTGTCCTCCTAAATTTCAAATCGGTCGTTTCCACGGCAAACAAAATGCCGCACAGTCGTCTGTGCGGGCAGGTTGCAATTCCAAGAATGTCAGCACAAATGACTATTACCTTTTCTCAAAAGTAATAGTAATAAAATCGACGTGCAAACACTCTCTTCGCCATGGAAAAAACTCCTTTGTTGATGTGCGTTCACTTTACTCCTTTTCTTTAAAAAAGTCAATGTGCATAAGTGGAAAAGATGGAATTTTGTTAGTTTGTACATAAACGGCCCTACTTTTTAGCCATTTAAATTAAATATTGCCACATCCGCCGGCGGAAATCGACCGTTGCGCCGGCGGGTTTTCCGTGATAAGATGGCAAAAGCAGTGTGGAGTTAGGAGTGTGGAGTTTAAAAAGAGATTTCACATTTCAGCGGTAAATTGAGAGTTTGTAGGGCTGATGGATAGAGAGTTGCCTTCCCCTTGAGGGGAAGGTGGCACGGCGGGTAATAGCCGTGACGGATGAGGTGGAAAATCTTGTTCTGCAGCCGAAACTTCGCCACCTCATCAGTCTCGCTTCGCTCGCCAGCTTCCCCTCAAGGGGAAGCCTTTAAAGCGGAGGCTTCTCCCCGATAAACTAGAATTCGAATTCGTCGAAGACACATTTAACTCCACACTCCTAACTCCAAACTCTGCCTGAAGGGAGGGAACAGCGCCATGGAAAACCTGATGCTCTCGGTGAATGCGGTGATGCCGATGTTTCTCGTCATCGCGGCGGGGTATCTGGCGCGGTATCTGGGCATTCTCTCCAGAGCGGACGTGCCGAAGTTCAACAAGGTGGCCTTCCGGGTGTTCATCCCCTGCCTGCTGTTCCACAACATCTACAGCTCCGACCTGAGTCAGGCCATCCGGCCGCGGCTGATGCTGTTTGCGGTTTTGGGCGTGCTCTTCGTATTCACCTGCGCGATCCTGGCGGTGCGCAGATTTGAGCCGATCCCCGACCGGAAGGGCGTGGTGGCCCAGGGCATCTTCCGCAGCAACTTCGTGATCATGGGGCTCCCCATCGCGGAGGCGCTGGTGGGACCCGAAAACCTCGGCCCGGTGTCGGTGCTGATCGCCGTGGTGGTGCCGCTGTTCAACTTACTGGCGGTCATCACATTGGAAAGCTTTCGCGGCGGGAAGCCGAAGCCCGGCCACATGCTGCTGGAGATCATCACCAACCCCTTTGTGGCGGGGTCTCTGCTGGGCATCCTGTTCCTGCTCTTAAAAATCAAGCTCCCCTACTTCATCTCCCACGCGGTGCAGAATCTGGGCAGCATCGGCACGCCCCTGCAGCTGTTTCTCCTGGGCGCCTTCTTCCGGTTCGACGGCTTGAAGCGGTACAAAAAGGAACTGACCATCCTGACCCTGGTGAAGCTGGTCATCACCCCCGCCGTCATGCTCTCTCTGGCGATCCTGCTGGGGTTCCGGGGGATTGAGTTCGTGGCGCTGATCGGCATTTTCGCCTCCCCCACGGCGGTGAACTCCTTCACCATGGCCCAGCAGATGGAGGCCGGGGACGCGGAGCTGGCCGGCGACATCGTCATGAGCACCTCCGCCTTCTGCATCCCCACCTTCTTCCTGTGGATCTGGCTGTTCAAGAGCATCGGCATTTTTTGACGAAAAATCGGAATTTCGGTCTTGCCCGCGCGCAAGGTTTGTTGTAGAATAAAAAAGATTTTACTACATGTTGATTGAGGGGGACGGTACCATGCGTGCGTTGGGTTTTGACAATGACAAATATGTGAAGATGCAGTCGGAGAAGATCCGGGAGCGGATCGCGTTTTTCGGCGGCAAGCTGTATCTGGAGTTCGGCGGAAAGCTGTTCGACGACTTCCACGCCTCCAGAGTCCTGCCGGGGTTCCAGCCGGACAGCAAAGTGAAAATGCTCATGCAGATGAAGGAGGACGCCGAGATCATCGTCGCCATCTCCGCCGACGACATCGAGCGCAACAAGCGCCGCGGCG
>CADCQK010000113.1 GCA_902803575.1 Oscillospiraceae bacterium | reverse complement strand
CGGAACAGCGGAATGACGCTGCCGGCGCTGCCCAGCACATTGCCGAAGCGAACGGCCACATACTCGGTTCTGGAGCGCTCATTCATCATCTGCACGATCATCTCGCACATGCGCTTCGAGGCGCCCATGACGTTGGTGGGGTTCACCGCCTTGTCCGTGGAGATCAGGATGAACCGCTGCACGCCGTACTTGTCCGCAGCGCTGGCCGTATTGTAAGTACCGAAAACGTTGTTTTTGATGGCCTCGAAGGGAGAGACCTCCATCAGCGGCACATGCTTGTGCGCCGCGGCGTGGAACACCAGATCCGGACGATACTGTTCGAAAACAGAGTCCATACGGGCTGCGTCACGCACGGAGCCGATCAGCACCACCAGATCCAGATCCGGGTGGCTGCGGCGCAGCTCCATCTGCAGGTCGTAGGCGTTGTTCTCGTAAATATCAAAAACGATGAGGCGCTTGGGATTCTGCTTGGCTGCCATGCGGCAGAGCTCGCTGCCGATGCTGCCGCCGCCGCCTGTGACCAGAACGGTCTTGCCCTCGATGTACTTGGCCACCTCGTCCAGATCGATCTTCACCGTATCGCGGCCCAGCAGATCCTCGATGTCCACCTCGCGGATGGACTGGATGCTGACCTCGCCGTTGGCGATCTGGAAAATGCCGGGCAGCGTGCGCAGACGGCAGCCTGTGCCGCGGCAGATCTCCAGGATCCGGGCCCGGTCCTTTCTGGAGGCGGAGGGGATGGCCAGAACGATGTCCTCGATGCCGTGCTTTTTCACCAGCTCGCCGATCTGATCGGTGGTGCCGGCGATCCGGATGCCGCGGATGAACTGGCCCTGCTTGGCAGGATCGTCGTCCACCACGCAGACAACGCGGTTTTCCGACTGTTCACTGAGCAGGAACTCCCGGATCACCATGGCGCCGCCGGCACCGCCGCCGATGACCATGGTTTTCTTTTTGCCCGCCTGGCCGGTTCTGTGCAGAAGCTGGCGGAAGGCACGGTAGCCCATGCGCAGCGCCGCCACCATCGCAGCCAGGAACAGAAGATACAAAATTGGGAAGCTTCTCGGCACACGCATGCCCAGAATGCTGCTGCCAGCCCAATAGAGCACCGCAGAGACCACCGATGCCATGGCGATCCGAACCAGTTCCGAGGAGCTGGCGAATTCCCACACACTGTGGTAGAGACGCAGCAGATAGAACACCAGCAGCGTCACCACGGTGTTGATGGCCGCATAGCGCCAGACCTGCTGCATATAGCCGGTTTTCACCGCCGAGGCATAGGAAAAGTCGAACCGCGTGACCAGTGCCAGCACCGCCGCCAGATTGATGACGATCACATCCAGGATGATCAGTCCCAGAATGCGCACCAGCCGCTTCCGGTTGAATGATTCTTTCAAAGGATCGCTCCCTTTCGATTCGTTACTCATTTGGTCTGAGTGTCAGATGATTTCTCAGACTTTTTGCTGCTGCCGTAGCCATAGCTTCCGTAACGGTAGCCATAGCCATAGGCGCCATAGCCATAACTGTAGCCATAGCCGGTGCCGTAGCCCGATCCGGTCCCCAGCACGCCAGCGAAGGCGTTGATCACATAACCCGCGACGGGGATGTCATACTCGCTGAGGGTCGTGATGCTGCTGATCACGCTGGCCCGGCTGGCAAAATTCTGCCGCACCACCAGCATGGCGCAGTCCACCACGCCGGAGAGCTCACTGACGTCGGACAGCATGGAGCAGGGCGGCGTATCTACAATAATAATATCGTAGCGCTGGCGCAGCTTCTCCATCATGGTGCGGAACTTTTCGCTGCCCAGCAGCTCCGGGGAGGTGCGTCCCGCCTTGCCGGCGTAGATCACGTCGGGCATATGCTCGCCTTCGGGCGTGTGCACAAGCTTCTCCAGAGCGTCCTTTTCCTTGATCTTGCCCCGCAGGTATTCGCCGATGCCGTCGCAGACCTCCTGCCCGGTCATGTCATAGACCGAGGGATTGCGCAGGTCGCAGTCCAGCACCAGGACCCGTTTCCCCTGCCGCACGAGACCGCAGGCCAGATTGAAGGCCACGGTGGTCTTGCCCTCGCCGGGGATGGCGCTGGTGACCAGAAGCACCTGGCTGCCGTGGCTGCGCATGTGCTTTTCCACACGCATAATGATCAGGCGGAAGGAATCCCGGTAGGCCCGGTTTTCATCTCCGCGAATCAGGATCGGTGCGTTGCTCTCCGTGGTGCGCCGCTTGCGGACCACCTTCGGAAGGCTGCCCAGATACTTGGCGTTGGAGGCGGCCTCCATGTCCTCGCGGCCCATGACGGTCGACTTGACATAGCCGTAGGCCAGCATGGCCGCCACGCTGATAACCAGTCCCAGCAGCACGCCGTGCCGGGCCTGATGGATCCACTGGCGGGCATTGGTGGGCTCTGTGGGGACACCGCTGTCGTCCACCAGCTCCATCACCGTGGGGCCGACCACCAGCTCCGCCACCTTGGGATAGTTCTTGATCACGGACTGAAGCACATCGTAGCAAAGCTGGGGATCCCGGCCGGTGACCGTCAGATCCAGGAAGTTCGTATCGTCCACTGCCGAGGCAGAGATGGACGGAAGGGATGCAATGTTCAGATCCTCCCGGATGATCTCGCTCAGCGCGCCGCTGGTGAGGATGTAGGGGAAGGTCTTTGCCATCTGCTCGGCAGTGGCCGTATTGTAGGATTGCGACGTTGACTGCAGCGTTCCGGTGGTGTAGACCGTGAAGGTCACGGAGGCCGTGTAGCTGGGCACATAACTGCGCCAGGCTCTCAGGCCCATCAGTCCGCCCAGTGCCAGCGTGAGGAGCAGCGCGAAGATCCACAGCCGCTTGAAGCCGCGGAGCAGCATCTGCAGGATCTTATAACCGTTGAGGCCGGTAGAAGGATTTTCCTGATTCACGCTTCTCCCCCCTCTCCCTTGGTGCTGCCGTCGCCGGCGCCGTAGCCCAGCTTGGTGCCGTAGCCGAGCTTCGTTCCGTAGCCCAGCTTGGTGCCATAGCCCACCTTTGAGCCATAGCCGTAACGGCCGTAGCCATAGCGCAGACCGTAGCCGTAGCGTCCGCCGAAGCCGTAGCTCACATGGTCAGAGAACTCCGTGATGCGGTAATTGTTCAGCACGCAGCCCATGAGTTCGGAATGGGAGGCGTTGATGACGTCGATCATATCGTTGACCAGACGAACCGGGGCGCAGTCCTGCCGCACCACCAGGATCGTGGCGTCCGCCAGCTCCGCGATGCACTCGGCGTCCGGGCTCACCGCCATGGGCGGGGTATCGATGATGACCACGTCCATCTGCTTGCGGGCAGCACTCATCAGCTGGACCATCCGCTCGCTTTTGAGCAGATCCAGGGAGTTTTCCTCACGATGCCGGCAGAGCAGAAGCGACAGATGCCGCTTGGGATCCACCACCAGGGCCTGTCCCAGCGTCGCATCCCCCCGCAGGAAATCCGTAAGGGTGGGCGCATCGTCCTCCTGGTAGCTGAGCAGTTTGCTCAGAGCGGGCTTTTTCAGATCGCAGTCCACCAGCAGGACGTTCTCATACTTCCGGCTCATGGCCAGCGCCAGATTGGTGGCGATGGTGCTCTTGCCCTCGTTCTCGGAGACAGAGGTGACCATGATGACCTTGGCGCCGCTGCGCTTCATCTGGTACTCCACTCTGGCGCGCAGCTTTTTGATCGTCTCCACATACAGGAAGCCCGTGGTGGGATTCGTGATCAGCAGGCCGCGCTTTTTGGGCTTGAAGATCTCTTTGTAGGTCTTGATCTTGTTTTCGTGGTGGACCACCGTCAGCAGACGGGTGTCCAGCTTCTCCTCCACCTCGCGCTCGGATTTGACCGTGTCGCGCAGGTATGCCAGAACGGCGAGCGCCGCCATCATCAGCACCGCGCCCGCAACGGCTGCCTTCTTGGCGAAGCTCCGGCTGCCGGAGACATTGCTGGGATAATTCGGCACCGTGGCCGGCCGCAGCACGCTGATGGAGACGTTGCCCAGAGAGCGGTTGCCCAGATCGTTATAGTGCTTCATGGCCGCCTGCAGAATGCTGAAGGCCATGCGCGGGGTGCCGGACTGGGCGGTGACCACCACCAGATTGGTCTCGGGAATGGTCTCCGCGCTGAGCGTTCCGTCCATGGTCTCTGTTCCCAGATCCTCTGCGACAGCGCGGCGGATCACATCACCGCTCAGCAGCTTGGAGAGGTTGCCGGCCAGGGTGTTGGCGGCGTTCCGGTTGGAAAAGACCGAGCTGTTGCCGCCCTGCATGACCACCAGGGTCATATGGGTCTGATAGGCAGGCTTGTAGGTCATTTCCTTGAACAGATAGCCGCAGGAGCCGAAGATGACGGCCGCCAGCAGCACTGCCCAGAACTTGCGGAAGACCTCCCGGATCAGCAGGAGCGGATGGGCGTCATTTCTTTCTTTCTTCCCGACGGCAACCGTCTGTTTTTCATCCATTTGGTTCCGCCTCCTTATTCGACCACAACGATCAGTCGGGTCGTCGCAACGGTCTGCTCATTCCGGACCGAAGTGTAATCCACAGCGTAAACGCCCTCCGTGGTGAGATCCACGTTGGATTTGATGTTCACGGTCAGGCGATCCGTGCCCTCCCGCTGGGCAGCCTCGGCCATGTCAGCCGACAGGTAGCTCAGCGGATCGAAGGCGCTGTTTTTCTCCAGATACACCAGATAGGCCTTCAGTGGGATCTGATCCGTGCGCGGAGATTCCGACTGGACCCGCACCGGAACGGTCAGGCGCACGGTCTCCCCTACGGAGTTGGTCACTCTCAGCTCCACATCGTGGTCGCCGGTGCCGGTCAGAGGCTCGTCCTGATTGAAATAGGAGGCGCGCACGGAGGCGGAGATGTCCCCGTCGATGCAGTCCTTGGCGCCGATGCCGTCCATCATGTCGTTCACCCCGTTGGAGGCAAAGACCATGGGGCGGCTCATGGTGAACCGCGGGCTGGTGTAATCCGTATACCGGGCCTGTCTGGAGGCTCTGCCCACATGACCCTGAGAGTCAAAGGCCACATAGGTCACCGTGACAGCGCCGTCCTCCATGCTGGAGACGCCCTCCACCATCACGGATTCCGACACATCGCCGTCCTCCGGGTCTCTGGCGGTGACGCCCTGCAGGAGCTCCTCCGCCGCAGCGTCAGAGGTCACATCGATCTCGTCTGCGTCGAAATAGATCATCGGCGCCTCGCCGCCGGTGGCCCGGGCCCGATGGATCGAATAGCCCACCGCGCTGCCGAGGGACAGCACAGCAAGCAGGATCAATAGCACAGTTAATAGTCGTTTCACAAAAGCACCTCGATCAACATCCGTTCAGCCAAATCGGTCAGATACGGGCAGAAATGCCCGTCAATCCTCCAAAGCGCCGATCTGGCGCAGCTCCGCGAGGAATTCCTCCGCGTCACTGCGGGCGGTGGCTTCATCCACCTCATATTCCTCCGTGATGCGTCCCACCAGTTCGTCCAGCGTGACGGGCTGCTGCAGCACGTCCCAGATAAAAGAGCCGAGGGCGTTCACGGTTACCAGTCCATTGAATTTCTGCGCCGCGGCGCCGGAGGGGATCAGGATGGTCTCCCCCGCGATGCTGCGCACCAGATAATCTTTCGATGCCTGCATGATCATTTCTCCTTCTTCTTTCGCCGCAGCTTCTGAGGAATCCTCCAGACGCGCAGCCAGAATCTGCGTCGGGTCCCGCGGGTCAAACGCCAGGGCCCGGCAAAAAAACGCCACAACCGGTCTTTCGGCGTAACGCTGACGCCGTCCCGGTCGATCTTCGTAACATAGGCAAATACGCTCTTTTCGGGCAGCGGCCCCTCCACCAGATCCTGGGCGTCACCGAGAAACCAGTACATGCCCGATTCGGTCTTCCAGACCCGGTGCAGCACATGGGAGCCGTCCATCCGGTGGAAAAAGGCGATCTCCCCCGGCCGCAGCATCCCTTCCGGCTTTTTGAGATAGACGGTGTCGATCCCCGGCCGCAGAAAGGGGGTCATGCTGGTGCCGCTGATCACCAGAGGCAGCTCCGCGCCGGCTTCGAGCAATTCCTCATAATGGGGCATCAGCTCGGCAGCGGGGATGATTTTCGGGCTCATGCGCGCACCTCTTTCAGCTCGGTGCCGGTGAGCACATAGCGTCTGGTGCAGATCGCCGCGGTAGCGGGCCGGTGGGTGATGATCACACAGGTGTGGACCCAGGGGCAGTGCTCCAGATTGTAGAGCATCTGCTGTTCGGTCTTCTCATCCAGCGCGCTGGTCGCCTCGTCCAGCAGGAGGATCGGCGCACGCCGCAGCAGAGCCCGGGCCACGCTCAGACGCTGGGCCTGTCCCTCAGAGAAGCCGCGGCCCAGCTCGCCGGTCTCGCTGTAGATGCCCTCGGGGAGCTTTTCGACGAACTCCCAGGCACAGGCCAGCTTCAGTGCTTCGATGATCTCCTCGTCGGTGGCGTTCTGCGCCACCATGCGCATGTTGTCCGCGATGTTGCCGGCCAGGATCGTGTTGCCCTGGGGCACATAGCTGAAGGCGCTGCGGGTGGCGGCGGAGATCGGCGTTTCGCTGCCGTCGCCGTCGATGAGCACAGCCGCTCCATCCACAGGATAAATGAGACCCAGCAGCAGCCGGATCAGGGTGGTTTTTCCCTCTCCGGAGGCGCCGGTGAGCGCCACAGTCTGGCCCGGCTCTGCCCGGAAATCCACGTGCTCCAGAACGTTTTCACCGCCCCGGTAGGCAAAGGTCACGTCCCGCAGCTCGGCGGTGACGGAATCCGAAAACGGTACCGTCTCTCTGGCGCCGGGCTCCTCCGGCAGCTCCACCACCGCCATGACGCGGCCGGCAGAGGTCGTGATGCCGATGAAGCTGGGGACCAGGCCGATGATCGTGGAAAAGGAGCCCCGGAGCATGCCGGTCAGCTGCAGGAACATGGTCATCATGCCGTAGGTGATCTTCCCCTGCCAGAGCTCATAGACGCCCCAGCCGAAGCAGCCGATGGAGATGGCCAGGCCCACCAGCGACATGACGATCCCCGTCACCACGGAAAACAGGTTGTATTCCAGAAAGGCGGTGCGGTAGCGCTCCTGCATATTCAGCATCCGGCCGCGGAACTCATCCATGATGCCGAAGGCCTTGATGCTGGTCAGATTCCGGAAGGAGTCCTCGTGGAAGCTCATGACCTCACTGCTGATGGTCTTCATGCGTTTGTTGTAGTCCCGCATCCGCTTGACCAGCACGCGGGAGCAGATCACGCTCAGCGGTGCGCCGATCAGAGCGATCAGCGCCATGGTCCGGTCATAGACTAGGATGATCACCAGCGAACCCAGAAACTGCACGGTACCCGTCACCAGGCTCGGCAGAAAGCTGGTCACGCCGCCGGCCACACCGCTGACGTCCACATTCAAACGCTGGAGCAGGTCGCCGCTGCGAAACTTGTCCAGCGACTCCCAGTCCGTCCGCAGCATCCGGTCGTAGACTTCCGCCTGGATGCTGTTCTGCACCCGGATGTTGATGACTGCCGCCACCCGGGAGGACAGGGACGAGAAGAGAATTCCGCCCACCATCATGCCAATCATGAACCCGGCGGCAGAACCGATGCTGAAATAATTGAAGCCCGTGACCGTATCGATCAGCCGCTTCATGCCCACGCTGGACAGCAGGCTCATCAGCGTGCCCACCACGCCCAGCAGGATGTAGATCACAACGACAAGCCAGTAGCGGCGGATGTACTGATACATCCACTTCGTCTCCTGCCACATCTCGCGAAAGGAACCGTCACCGATTTTCTGTTTGATTTTTTTGGAAAACCGCATAGGGATGCATCTTCTCATTTCAGACTGAATTATGATGCGGGCGAAAAAGCGCATAGTAACACATCATAGAAAATCACACTATATTCTATCACATAATCTAAAAATCGCAAGAGCGTTTTTCTGCCAATCCCGGCAAATGGAGGCTTTCCCCGTGATTTTTGGCTGTTACGACAAAAGTGCGCCAGTTTTTGGGAGAATCCGGTTATGTTTTTACCACCCTGCCGATCCCGGCTTTTCCGGGTGCACCCGGTTCCGAGAATGATTTAATTAACATAATATAATATTATGTAGTTATAAAACAGAACGATTGAAGATTTTCTAGGGCAAACTGCTGAATTCAGGCCGAAGCGGACTGTCAGTTTGAACAAAAACAGGGATGAAATTTATCTATGGAAAGTGATAGACATTTTCCTGAAATAGTGTTAAATTTATGAGTAAGAATGAATGGTTCAAAGTATGAGAGAATATAGGAAAAGTGAGGCATGTTTTATGAGAAAAAGATACCTTCTTCCCGTTTTGGTGCTGATCCTGGCTTTTGCTCTGATGCTCAGCGCCTCTGCCGCAGGCTTCACGGATGTGAGCAGCGACGCCTACTACGCAGACGCGGTCAACTGGGCCGTGAGCAAGGGCATCACCAACGGCACCAGCGACACCACCTTCTCCCCCGAAATGAGCTGCACCCGTGCTCAGATGGTCACCTTCCTCTGGCGCTGCGCAGGATCTCCGAAGGCGGAGGGCAGCAATCCCTTCTCGGATGTTCCCAGCGGTGAGTACTACTATGACGCGGTGCTCTGGGCCTACAGCAAGGGCGTCACCAGAGGCATCGACGCCACCCACTTCAATCCCGGCGGCACCGTGACCCGCGCCGAGGCCGTGACCTTCATCTGGCGCGGCGCAGGCTCTCCCCCCACCGGCAGCACCGGCAACTTCTATGACGTGGCGCCGGATCAGTATTACACCGATGCGGTGGCCTGGGGCCATGCCAACGGCATCGTCAAGGGCACCGACGTGAACACCTTCTCCCCCGACGCCCTCTGCACCAGAGCGCAGATCGTCACCTTCCTCTACCGGTTCAGCCAGCTGCCTGCTCCCGAAGGCGCGGGTGAGTTCGCTCCGGTCATCATCGGCGAGGGCCTGTTCCGGGACACCAACAAGCAGATGCCCGACGCCTCTACCCTGAACGTGACCAAGTACCCCGTGGTGCTGGTTCACGGTCTGCTGGGCTGGGGCAGCTATGACCAGCTCAACCCCTACATCGCCTACTGGGGCATGACCGCCACCAAAGTGATCAACTATCTGGTGGACAGCGGCGTGGAGGCCTACGCCGCCTCCGTCGGCCCCTGCTCCAGCGCCTGGGACCGCGCCTGCGAGCTCTACGCGCAGCTCACCGGCACCAAGACCGACTACGGCGCCGCCCACGCGGAGAAATACGGCCACGACCGCTACGGCCGCGACTATTCCGGCGGCAAATACAACAAGCTAATCCAGGGCACCTGGGACGCCCAGCACCCGATCAATCTGGTGGGACACAGCTTCGGCGGCGCCACCAGCCGTCAGCTGGCCACCTTCCTGAAGATCGGCAACGCCGAGGAGCAGGCCTACATGGCAGCCCACCCGGAGGCCGGGACCATCTCCCCACTGTTCACCGGCGGCAAGGCCAACTGGATCCACTCCATCACTGCCCTGGCCGCCCCCAGCAACGGCACCACCTTCATCGAGGCCAACGGCAACTTCACCTACATGATGGCGGACATCACCGAGTTTCTGGCCAAGGCTCTGGGCCCCACGCCTTTCAAGGGGATCTATGACTTCCAGCTGGAGCACTTCGGCATCCAGCCCCAGCAGGGTGAAAACGTGTTCGCGGCTCTGCAGGGCGCCATCAGCGGCGATTTCATGAATCACTACGACAACGCTTATGACGACCTGACCATCGACCGGGCCATGCACATCAATGACCGGATCGAGATGCTGGACAACGTCTATTACTTCTCCTGGTACGGCAACCGCACCTATTACGATGCGGCCACCAACTCCTACAAGCCCAAGTACAGCATGCAGCTGCTGGCCTGGCCCTTCAGCGCCAACATGGGCACCTATGTGGGCACCACCCAGGGCTGGTTCTATGAGGGCTACGGTGACAAGCAGGTGAAGGTCACCGTGACGCCCACCTTCACCGGTCAGGATTGGCAGCCCAACGACGGTCTCGTGAACGTCATGTCCGGCCGCTGGCCCGCAAGATATGTCAACGGGGTCTGGACCTCCGATCCCCATGTGGACGGCGTCATCGGCGCCAAGGCCGCCCGCACCGGCATCTGGTACGTCATGCCGGAGCAGGAAGCCGATCACCTGACCTTCATGGGCAACATCTTCGATGAGACGCCCGATCACGTGAAGGAGATCTATAACGGCGTCATCGCCAACATCGTCGCCTGCGGCGGCTAAAGCAAATCAAACTGAAACGCGGAGGGGTTCTTCCCTTCCGCGTTTTTTCTTTTCATTCGGATTGACATTTGAAGCTCCATCGGCTAAAATAGGAAACCGTCATCTGCCCACATAGCTCAGCTGGATAGAGCAGCCGCCTCCTAAGCGGCAGGCCGGAGGTTCGAATCCTCTTGTGGGTGCCAAAAAAACGAGATTACCGTCAGGTGGTCTCGTTTTTTGTTGCAACCACGAGGATTCGAAGTTTATGCCCGTCTGGGTAAATCCTCTTGTGGGTGCCAAAAAACGAGATTACCGTCAGGTGGTCTCGTTTTTTGCTTGCAGCCACGAGGATTCGAAGTTTATGCCCGTCTGGGTAAATCCTCTTGTGGGTAAAAGGATGCCTCCCTCGGCTTCCTTTTTTGCTTTGCTTATGGTATATTGATTCCGATAGGCAGCCCAATGGAGAAAAGGAGAAAAGCATGAAAAGAATCTTATCCCTGTGCCTCGTGTTGTCGCTGCTGCTGGGGCTGACGGGGGCCTTTGCGGCGAAGGTACATTTCACGGACGTGCCGGAGAACAGCTGGTACTCTGAGGCCGTGCAGCAGTTCACAGAGCGAGGGCTGGTCAAGGGCGTCAGCGAGACGAAATTCCACCCCGGCGGCACCATGACCCGCGCCATGGCACTCACGATTCTGTATCGCTGGAGCGGATCACAGGAAATGGGCAAAAGCAGCTTCAAGGACGTGCCGGAGGGCAGCTGGTTTGCCGAGGCCGCGGCCTGGGGCGCGCAGCATGGCTATGTGAACGGCGTCGGTGACGGTCTGTTCCGGCCGGACGCACCAATCACAAGAGAGCAGCTGGCCGCCATGCTCTATCGGATCGCGGAGGCCGACGGCGTGGAGGTGAACTACGTCCGGCCCATCGAATTCACGAAGGACGACCCGGTGAGCGACTGGGCGGTGGGCCCCATGCGGCTTGCCATCACCGGTGACATCATCAAAGGCCGCGGCACCGCTGACGGGGTCAAATGGGACGCCAAAAACACCTGTACCAGAGCTGAGGCCGTGACCATGCTCTATCGGTTCGCGGAGACCTACACCATCCTGCCCCTGCGCAGACATCTGGAAAATAACGTGCTGCCGGAGGATCAGGCCAACGCCATCGCGGAGCAGTCTTTGCAGTGCTTTTTCGACGCACGGAAAGACGGGAAGACCGCTGTGGACGTCCTCTCCGCTTTCGCGACAGGAGCTCCGGAGGGGCTGGACGCCTGGCTGGGCAGCATGGAATCCAGCGAACTGGAAAGCATCGATCCGCTGGTGTTTCACGGACCATGGGCCAATCCGGCGGGGCCGTCCGGCACCGGGAGGAACTACAGCCAGACGCAGCTCTATCTGGAAAATGACAACTGCACCGGCTTCCGGCTGCAGGTGCTGGGCGCACCGTTTGCACTGGCGGTGCTGGTGCCCAATGAAGGCGTAACACCGGATGCGCTGCTGGAATCTCTGGACGGGCAGTCTCTCCGGCAGCTGCTGCTGGGAAACGAATATGATCTGCTGCACGTGACCTTCCCCAGCTTCTCGGCCGCAGACGGTGAAGCCGTATTGAATGTGAACGGCGCAGGTATCAACATGGACGGCGGCGCGGATGATTCGGTGGAGGAAACTTATGTGCTGGACGCTGACGTCATTCGCGGCGGGATCGTCCACGCGGATCGTCCCTTCGTCTATGTCCTCATGCACACCGCCACGAACCTGCCGCTGTTCATCGGTGTGGTGGAAAGCCCATAAAACAATCAAAGGGCCTTGCATTTGCCACGCTCTTATAAGGAAGTATTGAAAACGACCTTATAAGGCGTTGCAAGGGCGCAAAACAAAAGCACTCAGAATGGTTTTGATACCGTTCTGAGTGTTTTCTTTCTATTCGCACATTCGACAGTAACGCCCTCCTTCGCTATGATGAAGCCATCAAGCGAAGGAGGGCTTTTTTCATGCGATATAAAATCAAAATCAACGACGAGGAACGGCAGCTGATTGTCAAGGCGCTGTACGACTGGCGCAACGAACTGCCCACGGACAGTCTGCTACGGCCTGATTTGGAGCAGTTGATTCTGAAGATCATTGACACACCGGATGCGAGCTTTTGGAAGAGAGTTTTAGAATGAGTGAAAAATTGACTT
>CADCQK010000112.1 GCA_902803575.1 Oscillospiraceae bacterium | reverse complement strand
CGAGGGAGCTCAGCAGAAGCAGAAACGGGTAGAAGAGATTCGGGATCACGTCGAAGGCCGAAACGCTGTGCCCCATTTCATTTGCCGCCGAGAGGGCGACCAGCATCTGGGCGCCGTAGGGGATGATGCCCTGGAACACGCAGGAGAAGGTGTCCAGCAGGGACGCGGTCTTGCGTCTGGAGATGCCGCAGCGTTCCGCCATCTGGGCGGCGATGGGGTTCGCCATGACGATGGCGACGGTGTTGTTCGCGGTGGCGATGTCCATGGCGCCCACCAGCAGGCCCATGCCCAGCTGGCCGCCCTTTCTGCCCTTGAAGATCTTCAGGATGCCGTTCAGGAGCGCCTCAAAGCCGCCGTGCTCGCGGATCAGCGCGCAGATCGCCGCCACGAGGATGGCCACCATGGTGGTCTCGAACATACCGGCTGCGCCGCTGCCCATGCTGGAGAGCAGCTCGGTGGCCGGGATGGCGCCGGTGGCCAGCATGATAATGGCGCCGGAGATGATGCCCACCAGCAGCACCACGAACACGTTGATGCCCACGAGACCGCCCAGCAGCACCAGTACATAGGGGATGATCTGGATCAGGTTGAAGGGCTTGAGCTCCATGGCGCCGATGTTGGCCCGGAGGCTCAAAACCAGGATCAGCACCAGAGTCACCAGCGCGGCAGGCAGGGCGATGGCGAAGTTTTCCCGGAATTTATCCTTCATATCGCAGCCCTGACCGTTGCAGGCGGCGATGGTGGTGTCGGAGATAAAGGAGAGGTTGTCGCCGAACATGGCGCCGCCCATGACGGAGGCGATGCACAGCGGCAGCGAGAAGCCGGAGGCGTCGGCGGCGGCCACGGCGATGGGGGTGATCAGCGTGATGGTGCCGACGCTGGTGCCCATGGCGGTGGAGACAAAGCAGCTGACCGCAAACAGCACCGCCACGGCATAGCGGGCCGGGATGATGGAGAGCATGAAGTAGGCGACGCTCTCCGCGCTGCCGCGGCCCACGACGCCGACGAAAATGCCGGCCTCCATGAAGATCAGGATCATGGTCACGATGTTCTTGTCGCCGATGCCCTGGCCCATGAGCGTGAGCTTCTCGTCAAAGGGCAGCGCGCGGTTTTGCAGGCAGGCTACCAGCAGCGCCACCAGGAAGACCACCACGATGGGGATGTTGTAAAACCCCATGGGGATCTTGAGCACATATTCAAACAGGATGCCCAGACCCAGATAGAGCACCAGAAATACGCCGATGGGCAGCAGTGCAGCCGGGTTGGAGCGGATGGTTTTTTCGTTCATTGGTTTTTCCTTCTTCCAGAGTATCCAGAATGCGGCGAAGCAGAGATCTCTGCCCTGCTTCGCGCGCGGTGTTCAGTATAGGTAAGAATCCGAATTTTGTCAAGCGGGAGACGACCGGTGTCGGCAGCAGACTTTTTCCGGGCTTGCATCCCGGGGGAAAGGCTGGTAAAATCAGACTATCCGAATCCGGGAGATGATCGAATGGACAACCAGAGAATCCAGAAACGCAATCTGATCATGTTCCCCCTGGGCACCGTGGGGCGGGACATGGTTTACAACCTTGTGACCAGCTATCTGCTGACCTTCGTGCTGTTCACCAGGAATCTCAACGCGGCGCAGCTGTCCGCCATCACGGCGATCATGGTGGCGGCGCGGATCTTCGACGCGCTGAACGATCCCGTCATGGGCAACATCATCGAGCGCACCCGCACCCGCTGGGGCAAGTTCAAGCCCTGGCTGGTCATCGGCATCCTCACCACGTCGCTGGTGGTATACGCCGCCTTCAATGTGAAGCTGCAGGGCTGGAGCTTCGTATGGTTCTTCGGGATCATCTACTTCCTCTACAGCATCACCTACACCATGCACGACATTGCCTACTGGGGCATGGTGCCGGCGCTGAGCTCCGACGCCAACACCCGCAACCAGCTCACCAGCCGCGCCACCCTCTTTGCGGGCATCGGCGGCATGCTGGCGGCGGCGCTGATCCCCAACTTCACCGCCGGTGACAACGCCCTCGGCGGCAACGCGGTGACGGCCTACGGTCTGGTGGCCCTGGGGATCGCCATCCTCGCGCCGCTGTTTCTGGCCTTCACGGTCTTCGGCGTGACGGAGCAGCGGGACTACCACGACGAGCCCGCGCCGCCCATCAGCTTCAAAAAGATCATCGGCACCATCACCGGCAACGACCAGCTGCTGTGGATCTCCCTGATCTTCCTGCTGCAGCAGATCGGCAACGGCATCGTCCTCTCCGGCATCGGCCAGACCTATATTTATGTGGAGTTCGGCTACCGGGGCATCTTCTTCACGGTGTTTCAGATGCTGGGTATGGCGGTGACGGGTCTGCTGATGATCTTCTATCCCGCCATCTCCCGGCACATGAACCGGAAGAAGCTCATGGATGTGCTGATGCTGGTCTCTTTCATCGGCTACATCATCATGCTGCTGCCGGGCCTGCTGCTGAAAAACGGCGGCCCTGCGGTGGCGGGCATGGATCTGAAGTTTCTGCTGATCACCCTGGGCTATATGCTGGCAAACTTCGGCCAGTATGGATTCTATCTGATCATGATGATCTCCATCATGAACACGGTGGAGTACAACGAGCTGAAGCACGGCACCCGGGACGAGGGCATCGTGTCCTCCCTGCGGCCCTTCCTCACAAAGCTGGCCTCCGCCCTCACCGTGGCCATCGCCAACATCACCTATATCGTCTTTCACATTCTGGAGTACACCAACGGCATTGCGGGCTATGAGCAGATGGCAAACCAGGGCGCCATGACCAGTGAGGAAAAGGCCGACGCCATCACCCAGCTGCTTCAGGGGGTGCAAAACAGCCAGTCGGTGGGACTGCTGCTGGTGATGACCGTGCTGCCCTGCGCGCTGATGTTCGCCTCCTATGTGCTCTACAAACGGCGCTACAAGCTGGACGAGGCGGAATATGACCGCATCTGTAGTGAGCTGGAGCAGGGAAAGGCGGAAGTATGAGCATCACAAAACTGGTTTTGAAAATCCTCGCGCCGCTGCCGAAGATCGAGGACTATGACCGCTTCCTCTTCATCGGTCCCCACCCCGACGACATCGAGATCGGCGCCGGCGCCACGGTGGCAAAGCTCACCGCCTTGGGAAAGCAGGTGACCTTCCTCATCTGCACCGACGGGCGCTACGGACTCACCAACGCCCCAGAAGGCATGACCCCGGAAAAATTGATCTCCCTGCGGCAGCGGGAATCCATGGAGGCCGCCGCAGTGCTGGGCGTGAAGGACGTGCGGTTCCTCCCCTTTGAGGACGGCGGATTTTACGAGAAAGAAGAACTGACCCGCGCCATGGCCAAAGTGGTGGGCGAGGTGCAGCCGCAGATCCTGTTTGCGCCGGATCCCTGCGTCGACAGCGAGTGCCATGTGGATCATCTGCGGACCGGCGAGTGCGCCAGACGGGTGGTGTTCGCCGCCCACTCCCCCACTGTCATGGGCCGCATGGGTGCAAAGCACGCCCCCACCGAGGCCATCGCCTATTACATGACTGCGAAGCCCAACCGGTTCGTTGGCACCAGAGGCTTCTTTGAACGGCAGCTCCAGGCGCTGGCCTGCCACGAAAGCCAGTTCCCCCGGGACTGCAGCGCCACCCGCACCCTGCATTTTTATCTGAAGCTGCGGGCCCTGGATTTCGGTCTCCGCACCGGAAAGGGCAAGGCCGAGGGCTTCCGGCTGCTGGACGCGACCCACATGCACTGCCTGCCCGAGGCAGATTGAATCGAATAAGACAGAAAGACGCCGCCGAAGCAGTTCGGCGGCGTCTTTTGTTTGGGTGTAAGCTTACATCAGCTTGCGGAAGAGGGCGGTGAGGGATTCCACATCGCAGTCCTTGGGGTTGCCGGGGCGGCAGGCGTCATCATAGGCGCTCTGGGCGAGGAACGGGAGATCCTCTTCCTTCAGGGCTTCCAGCTTGGCGGGGATGCCCACGTCGGCGGAGAGCTGCTTGACAGCATTAACGGCGGCGGCGCGGTACTCCTCGACGCTCATTTCATCGACGCCCTTGACGCCCATGGCGCGGGCGATCTCGCGGTACTTCTCGCCGGTGCAGTCGGCGTTATACTCCATGACGATCGGGAGCATCATGGCGCAGGCGACGCCGTGGGGCGTATCGTAAACAGCTCCCAGGGTGTGGGCCATGGAGTGGGCGATGCCGAGACCGACGTTGCTGAAGCCCATGCCGGCGATATACTGACCCAGGGCCATGCCCTTGCGGCCTTCCTCGTCGTTTTTCAGCGCGGCGCGGAGGTTCGCGGAGATCAGGCGGATGGCCTCCAGATGCATCATATCGGTCATCTCCCACGCGCCGGCGGTGGTGTAGCCCTCGATGGCGTGGGTCAGGGCGTCCATGCCGGTGGAGGCGGTGAGGCCTTCGGGCATGGAGTGCATCATGTCGGGATCGACCACAGCGATCTCGGGAATATCGTTCACGTCCACGCATACGAATTTGCGCTTTTTCTCCACGTCGGTGATGACGTAGTTGATGGTGACCTCTGCGGCGGTGCCGGCGGTAGTGGGAACCGCAATGGTGAACACAGCGTGGTTCTTGGTGGGGGCGACGCCCTCCAGAGAGCGCACGTCCGCGAACTCGGGGTTCTTGATAATGATGCCGACGGCCTTGGCGGTATCCATGACGGAGCCGCCGCCCACTGCGATGATGCAGTCACCGTCAAAGGCCTTGAAGGCTTCGACGCCGGCCTGCACGTTCTCAATGGTGGGGTTGGGCTTCATGTCGGTGAAGAAGGTGTAGGCGATGCCCTTGGCATCCAGCACATCGGTGATCTTCTTGATCTCGCCGGACTTGACCACATGGCGGCCGGAGGCGATGAACGCACGCTTGTAGCCGCGAGCTTCCAGTTCGTTGCCGATCTCGGCGACGGCGCCGGAGCCGTGATAGGAAATGGTGTTCAGTACGATGCGATTTGCCATAGTTGTACATCCTTTCTTGTTAAATGTTTGTCATAATGATTTTATAACACATTTTTGCGTGCAATTCATGAAAGAAATGTGAATAATTACAAATCAGATTTCTTCCTCGCCCTTTCGCTGCGGACTGATTTGCGCTTTACTTTCGTCCGAATCTATCTTACAATAATCCCAGAACAAACATGGTCGACGGAAAGGAGAATGTACGATGACCAATCAGGAACGCCTGGAGGCGCTGTTTCGGCATTTGGATGAGATCGAGGCCTATTACCGCGTGCTGGGGAAGGTGAGCTTCGACATGTCCTGCTGCGCCCCGCCCGAGGGCATGGCAAAAGCCGGTGAGGACATGGCCATTCTGGGAAAGCAGGTCTATGCCCTGACCCACGCAAAGGAATACACCGATCTGCTCACGGAGCTCCATCAGGACAGCGAGGGCCTGACCCCGGTGCAGAAAAAGGCGGTGGAGCATCTTTACGAGCACTGGGCGAAGGAGAAAAACATCACCCCGGAGCTGAGCTTCGAGATGGACATGGCGGCCAGCCACTCCTACAGCGACTGGCTGGAGGCCAAGAAAACCTCGGACTTCTCGAAATTCCGTGACTCTCTGGCTTCGCTGATCCGCTATCAGAGGATGCAGATCGACCTGCGGGACGAGCACCCCGAGGGATACTACAACACCTGTCTCGACGACAACGAAAAGGGCGGAAATGAAGCGCAGCTGGACGCGTTTTTTGAGGCGCTGAAAACGCGGATCGTGCCGTTGGTACAGCGGATCGAGAAAGAGGGAAAGCCCATCCGCGAGGATTTCATGACCCGCAAGGTGCCGATCCCGCAGCAGGAGGAATTTTCCCGCTGGTTGCTGGAGCTGGAGGGGCTCCGGTCCACGGCGCTGGTGCTGATGACCACGGAGCACCCCTTTACCACCAACTTTGGGCCCAAGGACGTGCGGGTGACCACCCATTATTATGAGGAGAACTTCATCTCCAACATCTTCTCCACCCTCCATGAGGGCGGCCATGCCCTGTTCATGCAGAACGAGCCGGAGGAGATCTACGAAAACCACTGCTCCGACAACATGACCAACGCCATGCACGAGACCATCTCCCGGTTTTTCGAGAACATCGTCGGCCGCAGCGAGGGCTTTGTACACTACATTTTCCCCAAACTGCGCGAGCTCACCGGCGACACCTTCAAAGACGTAACGGAGCGGGAACTCTATGAAGCGGTGAACGTCGCCCGGCCCGGTCTGATCCGCCTCGAGGCAGACGAGCTGACCTACTGCCTGCACATTCTGGTGCGGTATGAGCTGGAGAAGGCCTTTATCAACGGCGACATCACCGTAGACGAGATCCCCGCCATGTGGAACGCGAAATACAAGGAATATCTGGGTCTCGACGTGCCCAATGACGCCCGGGGCTGTCTGCAGGACGTGCACTGGACCGGCTACGGCTTCGGCTACTTCCCCAGCTACGCCCTGGGCAACGCCTACGGCGCTCAGATCCTCCACCGGATGCGGCAGGACTTCGACGTGGACGCCGCCCTGCGGGAGGGGGATCTGGCGAAGATCGGCGGCTGGCTGAAGGAGAAGGTCTTCTCCATTGCCTCCCTCACCACGCCGGACGAGTGGATCCGCGCCATCACCGGGGAGAGCCTGAACCCGAACTATTATCTGGATTATCTGGAGCAGAAATTCTCGGAGGTTTACGGCCTGTAAGTCTGACCGAAAAAGAAACGCCCGCATCTGCTTGACGTGGATGCGGGCGCATTTTATAATAAGCAAAAAACAACGGGAGGGATACGCGATGGATTCCAACGAAACTGTAGTCATGCTGGCAAAGCCCAGAAAGAAGGGGCTGCTTCGTCTGGTGTTCAGCCGGTTCTTCGTGATCGTGCTGCTGATCATCCTGCAGCTGCTGGTGTTCGCTTCGGTCTACCTCTGGCTGGAGCAGTACATGCCCCACTACGTGACCGTACAGATCGTGTTCACGATCCTGATGATCCTGTATCTGTTCAACAGCGGCATGGACTCCTCCGCCAAGCTGACCTGGCTGATGCTGATCGCGGTGTTCCCCTTTGTGGGCGCGGCGTTTCTGCTGTTCACCCAGATGAATTTCGGCCACCGCACCATCCGGAAGCGGGAGGCGGAGCTCATCGACCAGACGAAGGAGCTGATCCCCCAGGACGAGAGCGTCCGCATGGCCCTCTCGGGAGACATCTACGGCACAGACGATCTCCAGACCTATCTGAGCCGCAGCGGCTGCTTTCCGGTCTTCGGGAACACTGAGGTGCGCTACTTCCCTCTGGGCGAGGAGAAGTTCGCCGCCATGCTGGAGGAGCTGGAAAAAGCCGAGCAGTTCATCTTCTTTGAATACTTCATCATCGAAGAGGGCTACATGTGGGGCCGGATCCTGGAGATCCTGGAGCGCAAGGCCGCTGCCGGCGTGGATGTGCGCGTCATGTACGACGGTATGTGCGAGATCTCCAACCTCCCCGCCGACTACCCCAAGCGTCTGGCGGCGGTGGGGATCAAGGCCAAGGCCTTCGCGCCGGTGCGGCCCTTCCTCTCCACCCACTACAACTACCGCGACCACCGGAAGATCCTGGTCATCGACGGCAAGGTGGCCTTCAACGGCGGTGTGAATCTGGCGGACGAGTACATCAACCGCAGAGAGCGCTTCGGCCACTGGAAGGACACGGCGGTGATGCTCCGGGGCGAGGCGGTGCAGAGCTTCACGCTGCTGTTTCTGCAGATGTGGAATCTCACCGAGCGGGAAGCGGACTTCACCCCCGCGAAGACCCCCTCCCCCGCCGTATCTGCGCCGGGCTTCGTGATGCCCTACGGCGACTGCCCGCTGGACAACGACAAGGTGGGTGAGTCCGTTTACATCGACATGCTCTACCGCGCCAACACCTATGTCCACATCATGACGCCCTATCTGATCCTGGACGACGAGCTGCTGACCGCCCTGAAATACGCCGCCCAGCGGGGAACCGACGTGAAGCTGATCCTCCCCGGCATTCCCGACAAGTCCACCGCCTACGCCCTGGCGAAATCCCACTACTGGGCGCTGACCGAGGCGGGGGTGCAGATCTACGAGTATACGCCGGGCTTCGTCCATGCCAAGGTCTGCGTCAGCGACGACGTCCGCGCCGTGGTGGGCACCATCAATCTGGACTACCGGAGCCTGTACCACCACTTCGAGTGCGCCACCTATCTCTATCGGGTGCCCTGCATCACCGAGATCGCTTCGGACTTCGAAGCCACTTTGGAAAAATGCCGCAGGGTCACCCCCCAGACCATTAAAAACGAAAAGCTCACCTACAAGCTCATGGGCTCCATCCTGAAGCTGGTGGCCCCGCTGATGTAAACGTGCAGCAACATAAAAACAGACCCGGAATCGATACGATTTCAGGTCTGTTTTTTGTGATTTGCAGGATTACAGCTGCCGCTTGTCCTCCACCTCGAGGATCTCCCCGACGAACATCCAGTGGGGATGCCAGCCCTCATAGATGCCGTGGTTGATCTCGTCTGCCAGCCCCTCGCGCTGAAATTCACCCTGATAGAGCTTCTTGCAGACGAAGGTGAGATTCGCCTCTTCAAAGGTGACGCCGCCGGCCAGTTCCTTCGGCGTCAGACCAACCGCGGCCACTTTATCCTCGTCCCTGCCGGAGCGGGAGCCGAGATACCCCAGCGCCTTGCGAAATTCCGGCGGGAAGAAGTCCACGGTGAAGGTGTCGCTGTCCTTCAGAACATCCCAGGTATACCGATCCGGGTTGATATAGACGGTGACGATGGATCTGCCCTGGCAGGGGCCGCCCCAAATGGTGCCGAGGCTGCCCCAGGCGACCGTGCAGGTGTTGTAGCGGGACGGATCGCCGGCCGTCACCAGCCCCCACTGGTTGTTGAACAGATCAAAGACCTTATACTCTTTCGCTTCAAATGGTTTCATGCTGTGTCCTCCTCATTTCCCCTGGCTCTGTTTCTCCATCACCGGAAAGCTCCCCAGATACGTCACCTCGGGAAAGGTCTCGATCGCTTTCAAAAGCTTGTCGGAGATGCCCTCCACCTCAAGGATGTAGTGATATGCGCCCAGCCCGCTGCCCTCCGGCCGATCGTGGATGGTCACCAGCTCCGCGCCGGCGTTGTGGATCTCCACGATGATGTCGTCGATCCGGTTGGCCTCACAGCTTGCCACAAATACGCCGTGATTCCCCTCCAGCGGCGACGCAGACAGAACGTAAAACCGGGTCTTGTTCGCGTCCGTAATCTGCACATTCTCGGCCAGCACCGAAAGGCCGTACAGCTCCGCCGCACCGGGGGCAGCGATGGCGGCGATGGTCCTGTCACCGGTTTCGGCCACGAAGCTCGCCGCAGCCGCCGTGCTGGCCATCTCCTCAGTGACCGCGTCCGGCAGATGCTCGGAACGCCATGCGGCGCTCTGGGCGATTCCCTGGGCGTGGGAGCAGATGGTCTGAACGTCCTCCAGCGACGCGCCCGGCACGCCCATCAGGGTCTGGTTGATCGGGAGAATGACCTCCCCCACCACATAGACGTCCTGCTGCGCGATCAGCGCATCGATATAATTCGTGACGGCGCCGCCCAGGGTGTTTTCCTGGGGGATCACGGCATAATCCGCTGCCCCGGTTGTCACGTCCGCGATGGCATCGTCCACGGTCTCCTTTGGCTGGAAGGTCCCGGCTGCGAAGAAAAACCGCGCGGCCTCCTCGGTATAGGTCCCCTCCGGCCCCAGATAGCTGATGACGGCGTTCTCCGAAATCTGCGGCGTCGCCGGCGCGGGATCGGCATTGCTCCGGCCGCCGGTGCCGCAGGCCGTCACCAGGGCGCAGAGCACCAGCAGAGCCAGCCACGCGGCAATGGCTTTCTTTCCGCTTCTCACACGCGTTGCCTCCTTATCAAGCATTCTGTATCCGTTATATCACATCGCCCCCGGAGGATTCAAGCCCCGGCGCTCCGCGCACTTTTTATCATCCGGGGTTGAATTTTGCCCCCGTTTGGTGAATAATAGCAGTGTATTCCATGCAAACAGATAGGAGACAAGGAAATGAAATCGAAAATCGTTGCACTGCTGCTGGCCATTTTGATGGTCACCAGTCTGCTGCCCTTCGGCGCTGCCGCGGCGCAGGAGCATCCGATCTACTGCGTCCAGAGAAACGACAAAGTCGTATCGCTCACCTTTGACGCCGCCTGGGGCGACGACCACACCCAGACCCTGCTGAACATCCTGAACCGATACAACATCAAGGCCACGTTCTTCCTGGTGTCCACCTGGGTGGACGCCTACCCCGGCTGGGTCAAGACCCTGGCGGACAGCGGCATGGAGGTCATGAACCACTCCTCCACCCACCCGCATCTCAACCAGTTCTCCTACGCGGGGGTACAGGCGGAGGTCAACGGCTGTTCCGACAAGATCCAGGCCATCACCGGCGTGCGGCCCACCCTCTTCCGCTGCCCCTACGGCGAGTATAACGACACCGTCATCCGGGCCATCCGCGATCTGGGCGTCACCCCCATTCAGTGGGACGTGGACAGCCTGGACTGGTCCGGCAACAGTGCCAGCGACATCACAAACCGTGTGCTTTCCAAGGTGAAGCCCGGCAGCATCATTCTCTGCCACAATGACGGCGCCCACACCACCGAGGCCCTGCCGGAGATCATCGAGACGCTCTTTGCCAGAGGCTACTCCATCGTGCCGGTCTCCCAGAACATCTACGCCGGCAGCTACCGGATCGATGCGTCCACCGGCATGCAGATCCCCCTGGCCCCCGAGGCGCCGGTGCTTTCCATGAGCGGCGATCTGCTGACCATGTCCTGCAGCACGGACGGTGCGGAGATCCACTTTACCACCGACGGCTCCGCCCCCACGGGCAGCAGCGCCCGCTACACCGCCCCCATCCCAATTCAGAAGGGAACCACCGTCCGCGCCTGCGCGGTGCGTTCCGGCATGGACAGCAGCCCGGTCTCCTATATCACCTACGCCGGAAGCGGCACGGTGATGCGGGACGTCACGGTGAACGACTGGTGTTATGCGGCCATCGACCGCGCCGTGCGCGACGGCATCATCAACGGCACCGCGCCGGAGGTCATGAGCCCCGGCGTCGCCGTGACCCGTGCCATGCTGGTGACGATGCTCTACCGCCTCGCTGCGCCCGAAGCCGCAGGAGAGAACGTCCCCTTCACGGATGTGGAGCGGGGTCAGTATTATTACGCGCCCCTGTGCTGGGCGGTGGAAAACGGGATCGTGACCGGATACGAGGACAACACCTTCCGCCCCAACAACGTCATCACCCGCGCAGAGCTCAGCGCCATGATCGCCCGCTATCTGCGCAGCACCGGCCGCACGCTGTCCGCCGATCTCTCGGTGCTCTCTTCCTTCGCTGACGCAGCCGGCATCCCCGGCTGGGCCGCAGAGGGCATGGCCGCCATGGTGGATCTCAAGATCGTCAGGGGCTTTGAGGATCACACCATCGGCGCCGAGCGCAGCGCCAGCCGCGCCGAGGCTGTGACCATGCTGCTCCGCGCGGCGGACGTGCCAGCCCCGGCGCCCGAGGAGCCGGAGCCGACGGAGCCCCCTGTGGAGTCTCCCGAGCCCGTGACTTCTCCGGAGCCCACGGAGTCCCCCGAACCCGCAGCATCTCCGGAGCCTTCCGAATCCCCGCTCCCCGAGGAGACCGCCGCTCCTGAGACGCCTGAAGAGACCGAGGCGCCCGTAGCGACGCAGCCTTAAAACACCAGAAAAAAGCAGAACGGCATGCCCGCGCGGGTGTGCCGTTTTTTACTGTGCAGGGGGTGAATCTCTCACCTATGCCCACGGATTTATGAAATGAAAAAGTCCTGAAATCATGAATCTCCAGGACTTCTCAGGTTGGCTTCTGCGGGACAAATCTTTCCCCCCTCTACGAACTCGCCGCTTCAGATTTTTTGTTCCTTTTCTCCCGATTTCTGTCTATTCGGGGCGGAATTCGTCTTTTTTTCGCGGTATAATGAGCTTTAACGAATTGGCAAGTGCCACATCGTTCCGGGGCGGCAGGCAGAGCAGACGCAAAAACGTCTGTCAGCCGCAAAACAGATTCTATGGAGGTACTTGTATGAACGCAAAAATCATTTCCTGGTTCGCCCGCGGCGTCCTGTTCGGGACAGCCGGCCTGCGGATCCTCACCAGCTACGACGCCCGTCAGCTCTACGCCCACTGCACCGCTGCCGTGCTGCGGGCCAAGGACGACGTGATGGACACCGTCACCGCCGTGCAGGAGGGTGCCCAGGACATCTACGCCGACGCCAAAGAGATCAACGCCAAGCGCGCCGCGCAGCTGGAGATCATTGAGGACGCCAAGGCTGCCAAGGCGCCGAAGGCTCCCAAAGCCAAAACCGCCAAGGCCTGATCGCCTGATCATGGGAACGCGCCCGGAGCACTCCGGGCGCGTTTGCCCATCGGAAAGGAACGAAACCACTATGAAATTTCAAATCCTGCATGAAAATACAGGACGTATGCGCATCGGGATCCCGGGCAGCAGAATGAAGCTCCGGGAGGCGGATGCGCTGGAGTGCTTTCTTCGCGGGCTGCAGGGCGTGCGGAAGGTCACCGTGCACGAGCGCACCGGCAGCGCGATCATTTTCTACGGCTGCCAGCGCACCGCGCTGATCGACGCGATCCGCCATTTCCATTATGACGACGTGACGGAAGACCTCTCCATGCAGGTGCGCAGCCGTGAAATGACCCGGGAATACACCGAAAAGCTGGTCATGAAGATCACGCGGCGCTATCTGCGAAAGCTCTTTCTGCCGGCGTGGATCTGCCGCATCCACACCCTGGTGCGCTCGGTTCCCTACATTTGGCGGGGCATACGCTGCCTGCTGCGCGGTCAGCTCCGGGTGGAGCTGCTGGACGCCCTCAGCATCGGCATCTCCCTGCTGCGGGGCGACTTTTCCACCGCCAGCTCCGTGCGCTTCCTGCTGGAGGTCGGGGATCTGCTGGACGAGTGGACCCACAAGAAAACCGTGGACGATCTGGCCCGCACCATGAGTCTGAACATCGACAAGGTCTGGGTCAAGACCGATGACGGCACCGAGGTGCTCCTGCCGCTAGCCCAGGTGCAGCAGGGTGACCGGATCGTGGTGCGCATGGGCAGCATGATCCCCATCGACGGGGTGATTGAATCCGGCCAGCTGATGGTGGACTTCTCCTGCGCGTTGAAGCTGGCCATGCCGCTGGCGGTGCTCTCCGCCATGCGGGAGGCCGGAGACCGCCACATCACCGTCAAGGGCGGCAAGTTCCTGGAGACGGTGGCAAATGCGGATATGATCGTATTCGACAAGACCGGCACGCTGACCCACGCCTGTCCCAGGATGGTGCGGGTGGTCCCCTTCGCCGGGAACGACGAAAAGGAAATGCTGCGCATCGCCGCCTGTCTGGAGGAGCACTTCCCCCACTCCATGGCCAACGCCGTGGTGCAGGCCGCCCGGGAGCAGAATTTGCAGCACGAGGAGCTGCACACCCAGGTGGAGTACATCGTGGCTCACGGCATCCGCAGCACCATCGCGGGGCAGCCGGCGCTGATCGGCAGCGCCCACTTCGTCTTTGAGGACGAGGGCGTGAAGATCCCCCGGGGCGAGAAACGGATCTTCAACAATCTGCCGGACGAATACTCCCATCTGTATCTGGCCATCGGCGGAAAGCTGGCGGCGGTCATCTGCATCGCGGATCCCCTGCGGGAAGAGGCAAAGGCGGTCATGGAGACGCTGCACACCCTGGGCATCCGGCGTCTGGTCATGCTGACCGGCGACAGCGAGCGCACCGCCGCCGCCATTGCCCGGGAAGTTGGCGTGGACGAATACCGGGCAGAGGTGCTGCCCGAGGACAAGGCAAAATTCGTGGAGCAGGCCCGCGCCGAGGGCCACACCGTCATCATGATCGGTGACGGCATCAACGACGCCCCGGCGCTTTCCGCCGCGAATGTAGGCATCGCCGTGAGCAACGGCGCGGCAGTGGCCCGGGAGGTGGCCGACATCACCATCACCTCCGATGATCTGCAGGCGCTGGTGGTGCTGCGCCGGCTGGCCGCCGGGCTCATGGCACGCATCCGCCGCAACTACCATTTCATCATGAGCTTCAACGGCAGTCTCATCGCCCTGGGGAGCTTCGGCATCCTGCCGCCCGCCACCTCCGCCATGCTGCACAACGGCAGCACCATCGCCATCAGTCTCCAGAGCATGACGAATCTGCTGCCCCCGGCGGACCCGGCTGCACAGCCAAACGCCTGAAGCCCGCCGCTGCGCTTCTCTCTTTTCAATTGAATGCAAAAAACGAACAGGACGGTCCCGAGGACCGTCCTGCCTTTTTCATATTGTTCTTACCCGAGGGCGGATTTTGTCGCCTCGTCCTCATACTGTCTGGTGTAGAGCCGGTAGTAATAGCCGCGCTTGGCCATGAGCTCGTCGTGCCTGCCCTGCTCCACGATCCTGCCGTGGTGCACAGCGAGGATCACATCCGCATGCTGCACGGTGCTCAGCCGGTGGGCGATGACGATGCTGGTGCGCCCGCGGATGATGGTGTCGATGGCGGACTGGATCTTCTGCTCGGTGATGGTGTCCACCGAAGCGGTGGCCTCGTCCAGCACCAGAATGCGGGGATCGGCGAGGATGGCGCGGGCGAAGCTGATGAGCTGCTTTTCGCCGGTGGAGAGCAGGTCGCCGCCCTCCCCCACGTCGGTGTCGAGACCGTGCTCCAGCCGGTCAGCCACCTCCGAGGCGCTCACCAGATCCAGTGCGCGGCGAATGTCCGCCTCCGTGGCATCCGGATTGCCGTAGAGCAGATTTTCCCTAAGGGTGCCGGAGAAGAGATGGGGCGTCTGCAGCACATAGCCGATGGCGCTGTGGAGCCAGAGCTGGCTGCGCTCTCTCGCGTCCCGGCCGTCGATGAGCACCTGACCCTCCGTGGGTTCATAGAACCGGCAGATCAGATTTGCAAGCGTCGATTTTCCGGCGCCAGTCTCCCCCACGATGGCCACATTGGTGCCAAAGGGGATCTCCAGCGAGAAGTGCTCCAGTACGGTCTCCTCGCCGTCGGGATAGCGGAAGGTCACGTCCCGGAAGGAGATGTCCCCCCGGATCGGCTCCCAGTTTTCCTTCTTCGGTGTGAAGCAGTCGCCGTAGATTTCCACGACTTCAGGCGCATCCTTCACATCCGACTCGGTTTCCAGCAGCTTCGTCAGACGCTCAATATTCACCTGGGTGGTGATCAGATCGGAGATCGCGTCCACCACCCAGCGGATGGGCTCCATGAGCCCCTGGGCGTAGCTCATGAACATGGAGAAGGTGCCGATCTGGGTTTTGGCGATGTACCCGCCCTTCCAGAGCACCACTGCCAGCGCCAGAGAGGAGGCGAAGTTCATGGTCACGGCGAAGAGTCCCCGGAGTCTGGCGGCGCCGATGGCTCTCCGGCGGATGCGGCTGGTGTCGGAGACAAAGGCACGCTCCATGGTGTCCTCCACCACCAGGGTCTTGATGGTCCGGGCGCCGGTGATGCCCTCGTTGAAGTTGCCGGTGATCTGGGAGTTGATCTCCCGGATCTCCCGGTTGGCCCGGGTCAGGCCCCTTTGAAACACCGAGAACAGCAGCACCGTCAGCGGCAGCACCGCGATTACGAGCAGCGCCAGGCGGGCATTGATCGCCAGCATGACGATCACCGCGCCGATCACGTAGCCCAGCTGCCAGAGGCTGTCCAGCAGCGTCCAGCTCACCAGGGCGCCGATCTTCTGGGTGTCGGACATGACCCGGGCGTGGAGATAGCCCACGCTGTTCTGGTTGAAGTAGGAAAAGGACAGCGTCTGCAGGTGGTTGAAGGCGGCGTTGCGCAGATCCTTGTCCACCCCCACCTCGATCTGCATGCTGAAAATACAGGCGACATAGTTCACCAGCGCCCCGCCGCAGATCAGCGCGAGATAGAGGATCACGAACAGAACGACGGTGTCCATGGTGCCGCCGCCGATGAAGTGGTTCAGGGCGTAGCGCTGAAAGAGCGGCACGCCGATATCCACCAGCGAGCCCACCAGACAGCCCAGGATCATGCCGAAAACGGCTTTTTTGTAGTTTTTCAGATAGGGCAGCAGCTTCCCGATGCCGAAGAACGGGAGGCGCACGGTGTCGGTGGTGTGCTGTTTCATGCGCCCACCTCCCCCACGGAGCTGCTTTGGATGTCGCAGATCTTCTGGTAGATGCCGCCGGCCTTGGAGAGGGTCTCATGGTCGCCGCGCTCGATGATCTCGCCCCGGTCAAGGACTAAGATCTGGTCCGCCTTGGAGAGGGTCGTGATCCGGTGGGAGATCAGCAGAATCGTCGCGCTGCCGAAGCGGCGCTCCAGCTCCGCGCGGATCTTGGCGTCGGTCTCCGTGTCCACGGCGGAGAGGGAATCGTCGAAAATCAGGATCGGCGTGTGCTGGGTCAGCGCTCTGGCGATGGCGGCCCGCTGCTTCTGACCGCCGGAGAGGGTCACGCCCCGCTCGCCCACGAAGGTGTCATAGCCCTTGGCAAACTCCATGACCGTCTCGTCGAGACAGGCAGCCCGCGCCGCCTCCCGCACCTCGTCCAGAGACATGGCTTCATCCGTGATGGCGATGTTCTCCCGGATCGTGCGGCTGAAGAGATAGGGCTCCTGCAGCACCATGCCGATGTTCCGCCGCAGGTGGGCGGTCTCGATGTCCTTCAGCTCCACGCCGCCGATGGTGATGCGCCCGGAGTCGGCGGGGAGATCATAGAGCTTGTCCAGCAGGAGCATGAGCGTGCTCTTGCCGCTGCCTGTGCCGCCGAGAATGCCGAGGGTCGTGCCCGCCGGTACCGTGAAGCTCACGTTCTTTAAAACCTCCCGCCCCTCTGCGGTATAGCGGAAGGTGACGTTTTCAAATACGATATCCTGATCCATCGGGGGCTTGAGGCCGAGACCGGTTTCCCGCTCCTCCTCCGCCTCCATGATGTAGGCGATGCGATCCATGCTCACGCCCGCCTTGCTCATCTCGGCGATCATGCGGCCCAGCATGCGCACCGGCCAGGTCATGATGGCGCCGTAGGAGAGAAAGGCAATGTATTCGCCGGCGGTCATCTCTCCCCGCAGGCAGAGCACCGACCCGAACACCACGATCAGCATGATCTGCACTCCGGAGAGCACGTCGCTGAGGCTCCAAAACTGCGCCAGAGGCCGTGCCAGCTTCATCCAGAGCCCGGTGTAATATTCGTTCTGCGCCTCGAAGCGATCCCGCTCCCGCCGCTCCTGGCCGAAGGAGCGCACCACCCGCACACCGGTGAGGTTCTCCTGGGCGATGTCCGAGAGCTTGCCCTCGTTCTCGTCGCAGTCGAGAAAGGCCTTGCCGATCTTTCCGTGGAAGTGCACCGAGCGGAGGATGATATACGGCACCGGCAGCATGGCGATGATGGTGAGCTTCCAGTTCATGCCCAGCATGAAGGTGAGGCTCAGCGCCAGCAGCACCACGATCCGGAAGATGCTGGTCATCTGCTCCGATACGAAGCTTTTCAGCGTTTCAATATCGCTGGTGCAGCGCTGGATGATATCGCCGGTGCGGTGCTTGCTGTGCCAGGCGTAGGGCAGCCGCTCAATGTGGCGGAAGAGCTCGTCGCGCATGGTTTTCGTGAGGGTCTCGGCGCCGCGGGTGTTCGACACCCGGAAGGTATACTGCGCCGTGACCTTCACCGCTGCCACCACGAGGATCGCCGCCGCCATGATCCAGATGTGCGCGCCGAGATACGCCCAGCCGCCCGCGCGCTCCGCCAGTCGCATGGCGAAGGCCGGGAGATTCGCAGCCTTTCCGCCGAGGGCGTTGTCCACTGCGGCGCGCACGATCTGCGGGCTCACCATGTCCGCCAGCGCTGCCACGGCGGCAGAGACCATGCTGATCAGGAACCAGCTCTTGCTCCCGCGGAGAAACCGCCAGAGCAGCGCCCGTTCCTTTGCCTTTTCTGTTTTTTTCTTCTTCTGATCCATTCGCTGATCCGATCCGGTACCGATCGATGCTCCTTGTCTGTTTTTTCTGCCCTCAGTCTATCAGAAAGATGGTAAAAACACAAGTCCGCCCAGGCCCAGGCGCGCGGTCGAAATTCCCGGAAATCCCTTGACCATTTTCTTCAGCCGCGTTACACTGGTCCTGTTTTCAGCGCAGACGATGAACCATTTGGCACCCCCGTGCCACAGAAGGAGAGAACCATGCGATCCACGCATCCGGACAGACATACATATCTGACAGAAACGCCCATCCCCAGCCTGATCTGGCAGCTGGCCGTTCCGACGATCATCAGCATGCTGGTGACCGGGATCTACAACTCCGCCGACACCTACTTCGTCGGGCAGATCTCCACCCAGGCGACCGCGGCGGTGGGGCTGGTCTTCTCGGTGCAGGCCATCATCCAGGCGCTGGGCTTTTTCTGCGGTCACGGCTCCGGCAACTGCCTTTCCCGGATGCTGGGCGCCGGGAAGCAGCAGGAAGCCGAGGAGATGGCCGCGACGGGATTTGTGCTGGCGCTGCTGCTGGGCGCGATCGTGGCCGTGGCGGGAAACCTCTTTGCCGAAACCCTTGCGGACTTTCTCGGCGCTACGGACGCCTCCCGGGCGGACACCATGGCCTATATGCGCATCATCCTCATGGGGGCGCCGTTCATGACGGGCCAGTTCGTGATCAACAACCAGCTTCGCTTCCAGGGCAGCGCCATGTACGCCATGGTGGGTCTGATGCTGGGCGCGGTGATGAACATCGGGCTGGATCCGCTGCTGATCTTCGTATGCGGTCTCGGTGTGCGCGGCGCGGCCATCGCCACGGTCTGCGGGCAGATTACCAGCTTTTTCGCGCTGCTGATCGGCTCCGGCAAAGGGGAAAACCTCCGCCTGCGGCTCAAAAACGCGCGGCTCAACGGCAAGAATCTCCTGCAGATCACCAACGGCGGCATGCCGTCTCTGGCGCGGCAGGGACTGGCGGCGGTGTCCACGCTGCTGCTCAACCGCTATGCGCGGATCTACGGCGGCGACGCGGCCATCGCGGGCATGAGCATCGTCACCCGTATCCTGATGCTGAACGTGTCCGTACTCATCGGCTTCGGCCAGGGCTACCAGCCGGTCTGCTCCTACAATTACGGTGCGAAGCGCTATTCCCGCGTGCGGGAGGGCTTCCGCTACTGTCTGAAGTACGGCACGATCATACTGACCGTCGCCGGGGCTCTCTGCGTGATCTTCGCCCCCACCGTGGTAGGATGGTTCCGGGATGATCCCGCGGTCATTTCCATCGGCGCCCGGGCGCTGCGCTGGCAGGCCTGCGTACTGCCGCTGCTGGCGACATCGATCCTGACGAACATGCTGCTGCAGGCCATCGGCAAGGGCGTCAAGGCGTCCATCACGTCTTCTGCGCGCAACGGCATCTTCTTCATCCCCCTCATCCTGATCCTGCCGCACTTTTTCGGCTTGACCGGCGTGGAGATGACCCAGGCGTGGGCAGACGTACTGGCCTTTCTGCTGGCTGTGCCCATGGCATACAGCGAGCTGAAGCACATGCGATCCCCCGCGGAGCCGCCGCTTTCATAAGAAAAGCCTGCCGCCGGCACGAAGCCGACGGCAGGTTTTTTCCTTTGGTTCCGAAGCGCGGTTCATCCTTCACTGCCAGGTAAATTTCTCGATCTCCACACCGTCGCAGAACTGCGCTTTGAATTCCTGCAGCTTTGCAAAGATCTCCGTCCGGCAGTGGGCCTGCTGGAGCTCCGGCGTCGTCCACGTCTCCACCAGCAGCAGGTCATCCGGCGCCTCCGCCGCAAAATAGTAATCGTAGCGGCAGTTGCCCGCCTCCCCTTTTGAGTTGGCACGGACGCCGAGATCGCAGAGCGCCTGATAAAAGGCCGCTCTCTGCCCCGGCTTGCAGTGATAGGTCACATTCCAAGTCAGCATCGTTCCTCGTCCTTTCCATTTGTTTTCATCGGCGTCAGATCAGGCGCACAGACCGCCTCGATGGCACCGACCTCGGTATAGATCATCCCGTTTCGGCCGCGCTTTGAGGACATGAGCGAAATGGCGTCCACCGTCATGGCCGCAGGTTTGACGGTGATTCCGGCCGCGTCCCGGGAGGCCTTTCGGATCAGGGTGATGTGCGGGGAAAAGCGCTTCCGGTCGAAGGGGATCGCGTTTTCGGCAAGCGCTCTGCGGATGCGCCGGACGACTGCGGTCAGCGCCGCGGACTCCCGGAGTCCCGCCCACCAGAGGTCACCGAAGCACCCGATGCCCTCCAGCTGGAGCTCGAACGGCGTGAGCGTGACCCCCGAGAGCGCGTCCATGACAGTCTCCGCGCGCGGGTACTCCCCGATGAAGGCGAGCGTCAGGTGCAGGTTCTCTTCCGGTGTATAGTTTCCCCGCACGCCGCGGTCATACATGGCGCGCTGGGCAGTTATCAACGCGCCCCTCATCTCAGAGGAGAAACGGATTGCAAGAAAAAGTCTCATGATCGTTTTGCCACTTTTTATGTCACGGTTCAAACCGCTTCGCGTCCAGCGTGCGGATCACCTTCGCCGGATTGCCGACGACGACCTCGCAGTCTCCCACGTCATGGGTCACGACCGCAGCCGCACCGACGATGGCGTATTTCCCCACCGTCACCCCCGCCATGATCGTGGCGCCGGCGCCGATCCACGCGCCCTTCCGGATCAAAATCGGCTTGCAGGTGAGGATCTGCCGGTCATAGGGGTCGTGGTTGTTGGAGAGAAGCTGCACGTTGGCCGCGATCTGCACATCATCCTCGATGGTGATGCCTCCGCGGGCCATGGCAAGCAGATTGGCGTTGATGTAGACGCCGCTTCCGATCACAAGCTTGTGAAGTGCCGCTCCGGCGAGGGGCGCATGCAAGAAGGAGCCCTCGCCGATGTGCCCGTCCAGAAGCGCGCGCAGGGTCTCCATGTATTCCGGCGTCGTCGGCAAGGTATGATTCAGCCGAAACAGCAGCTCCTCCTGCCGCGCGCCGGCCGCCGCATCCTCCGCAGTTCTCTTTCGCATATCCACGCGCAGTTCTTCCATCGTTTCCCTCCTGTATCAGCCGGTGTAAGCGTCCTCGGCGGTGTTTGCAAAGTCCTGCTTTGCCAGCCATTCGCGTTCTTCGTCGTTCTCCGGAATGTCGATGCGCTCGATTTTGAAGATGACCGGGCGCGTGCCGTCGTTGCAGCAGGCGATCATCATGCGGTCGTCGTTCGTCCACCCCTTCATGATGGCGCCGCCCTGCAAAGCGGTATATACGTACCGGCTCACCGCGTCCCACGCCTCGCCGCAGAATTTGCCGTTCATCAGGTGGTAGAAATCATCCTGCTGCGGTGTGCGTTTGAGCAGGAAGGTGTCGCCCGGCTTGAAGAGCGGGCATGGGCCGGACTTGGGATCCGCCAGATACTGCGCCTGCAGTTCCGGGAAGCATTTGGTTTCCAGTACCGTGATTCTGCATTCGTGCCGCATGGTGGTTCCTCCGTCAATTTTTTATAGAGCGTCCCAATTCATACGCGCTCTGCAAGTACGGGCTGCGCCTGGTCATCGACGCGCTTCCGCAGCCGCGGCCCTCGATCACGCCCTGATCGCGGAAGTCCATGTAGTCGCAGAGCTTATGGTAGTACGCCGTCACGATCTCAAACACGCCGTCCGTGTTGTCCCAGGCGGCGCCGATCATGGCGGTCTTTTTCCCCATGGCGGTCAGCTCGCCCGTGAAGCTGTAGAAGCGATCCACGACCACCTTGATCTGTGTAGGCCAGTTGTAATAATAGACCGGCATGACGAAGACCAGCATGTCCGCCTCCAGGATCAGGTTCTTCAGCTCTTTTTCATAATCGTCCTTCAGCACGCAGGGGCCGCTCATGCCGCAGGCGTTGCAGCCGGTGCAGGGGCGGATGTCCGCATGGAACACGTCATACTCCGTGATCGCGTGTCCGCTCTCCTTTGCGCCGCGGATAAACGCGTCTGCCAGGGTGTTCGACGAACCGTTCCGGTTGCCGCTGCTCTTCAAAACCAAGATCTTCATGTGCGTCCTTTACTCCTGCGCCCGGTCTGCACGGCGGGCAGCCTGCTTCTCCCGGTTGCGGTCATATTTCTTCTTGTCCGGCGCCACGCGCGTGACCGGCGAAATGCCGTCCCAGGTTCTGCGCTTTTGCGCGTGGTACTGCTTTTGCTTTTTCTTGCTCTGTTTGGAAAGTGGGATCATTTTCATAAGCGCGTCCTCATACGTCCGGTTGCTGCAGATCGCCTTGTAAGCTGCTTCCGCCGTGATCCGTAGCTCCCGGCGGCCTTCCTTCTGAAAATATTATATCCTCCGCGCCAGAGGATGGCAAGCAATACGTGTCATTTCCATTCTCCAAGTGCGCAAAAAAGCCGCCCCAACCGGGATGGTTGAAGCGGCTTGTGCAGGATCGGTATTACTCCGCTGCGGGCAGTCCGTAGTTCTTGCCGTACTTGACGCGGTTGTAGATCACGCGGATGACCATGATCACCGTGACGCCGAGGCCGACCCAGCCGGAGATGACCCAGACGTAGTTCATGATGATGTCGTAAGGCACCAGCATGGCAACGATGAAACCGACCACCGTGCCGACCACCACGAGGATCTTATACTTGGCCGTGCCGTCCTTCGCAAACGGGGAGATGGAGGACCAGAGCAGCGGGCAGGTGGTGGTGTACAGGGCCGCGAAGATCATGATCGCGTAGATGGAACCAAAGCCGGAAATGGTCTGGCTGGCCACATAGAGGAAGGGCACGTCCAGCTTTTCAACTGCGGCGATGTTCGCAACCATGGCAAGGCCCATGACGACCTCGCAGGCGCCGACCAGGAAGTTGCCGATGGACTGGCCGACCATGAGGTTTTTCATGTTGTGCTCCTGCTTGAGCTCAACAGCAAAGTTCGGATACCACAAAATCGTACTGGTGGCCAGGATAATGCCGGCAATCATCCAGCTGTTGGAGGCCTTCATGTGCTCGATCTCGCCGCTGGCAACCAGCTTGGCGCCCTCCACGAGGCTGCCGCTGGCGACGCCCTTGATGACGGAGACCAGAGAGATGCCCAGGGCGATGAGGATCAGCACGGGGCCGATCTTGCTGATGACGTTGACGATGTTTTTCAGACCGAAGAGGCTGGTGACGCAGCAGATGCCCGCGATGATCGCGGCACCGACCCACAGCGGAGCGCCGTACTGCTCATTGAGAGCAGAGGCCGCGCCGGAGTACATGACGATGACGCACATGTAGAGATAGAAGATGTAGAAATAATTGATGATCGTGCCGAGGGTGTTGCCGAGGTAATACTTGAGCACCTGCTCACCGTTGGTGAGGTTGAAGCGCTCGGAGGCGTAGGCGAAGCAGTAGATGCCGATGGCCATGGTGGCCGCGAAGGCGATGCCGGTCAGAATGGACCACCAGCCGAAGACCGAGAAGTACTGCATGACCTCCTGTCCGGTGGCAAAACCGGTGCCGATGTTGAAGGCCAGGATCGCGCCCATGACGGTAAAGACCGATTTCCAGTTGAGCTTGTTTTTCATGTGATTCTCCTCCAATTGATTGTATCCGATTGAATGATTGACGCTCGTATTCAGTCGTCCATGGCGGCGAGGGCCTGCTGCAGATCTGCAATCAGATCGCGGCTGTCCTCCGCGCCGACGGAGATGCGGACCAGTCCTTCCGCCAGCCCCATCTTGTCCAGCTCCTCGGCAGAGAAGTTGTTGACGAAGGCGGTTCTGGGGTGCGTGAACGTGGTGCGGATGCCGCCCAGCGTGCCGAGGTAGCAGATCAGCTTCAGG